>JAVEXG010000021.1:13601-39477 GCA_034004115.1 Bacteroidales bacterium
TCGGCAGTTCACCGTCGATCCAGTGGATGACAACTCCACGCCGTTCCATGCCACGGAACCAGGTCATCTGCCTCTTGGCGAACTGATGTATCGCAATTTCAAGTGAGCTCACCATCTCATCGTATCCAATCTTTCCGGTAAGGAAAAGGGTGATATATTTATACTCCAGTCCGTAATAAATAAGCGTCTCGGGATCAATGCCGCGATCAAGCAGTTTCTGCACTTCCTCTACCATGCCCTCTTCAAGCCTCGACTTAAGTCTCTCGCTTATCCTTTTCCGCCTGACCTCGCGGCTGTACAGCACCCCTGTCACCAGGGGCTTTGTGACCGGGAACCCTGCAACCGTCTCACCGTGATCAGCAAGGTACTTTTCAATTTCAATGGCCCGGACAGCCCTCTTTCTTGTGTCAATATCGGTGACGTTATGGAGCTTCCTGTATGAAGAAAGGATCGTTGTCAGTTCTTCCATGGTCCTGTCCTCAAGCGACTCCCTAAGTAAGGGATCGGGAGGCACCTCCGGAAGCCTGTAGCCTGAAACCACAGAATCAATGTACATTCCCGATCCTCCGCACACAACAGGAAAAATATTCCTTTCCCTCATATCCGTCAATACCTCTGTGAAGTCGCGGTGATACTCGAAAAGGCTGTAGCGGTACCCCGGATCCCTGATATCGATCAGATGATAAGGAATCTTGATCCCGTCAACTACATAGTCGCTGTAATCCTTTCCTGTACCGATATCCATCTGCCTGTATATCTGGCGCGAATCGGCGCTTATTATCTCGCCTCCGAGCCTGAGGGCAAGCCGGGCTGCCAGACCTGTCTTTCCCGATGCAGTGGGACCGGTAACCACAACCATGTCATATCCGGGCGATCTCTTTTCTACTTCCATCATGCAGAATTCATCAGAACAAGCAAATTACCATAAATTTATTTAATTTTGGGCCACTAAACCAGTTCGCAGATGGATTTTAAATTTCTGGCTGACACTGTCAGGAGCATTATCCTGAGCACCCTAAAGGAATGGGATGCAATTTATAACGAAAACAAGCCATACAGGCTGTTTTCGCGAAGTCTGTTCTTTCCTCTTGTGATACTTGCTTCAATATCAGCTTTCCTTGGAGCTTTCCTCTTCACAAACACCGAGCTTACAAACTTCTATTCGGTAATTGCCGGCCTGAGATATTTTGCAGTGATTACGATCGTTGTCTACGCAACTGCCCTGGCGCTGAGAGAAATGATGAAATCGTTCGGCTACGGGAACGATTTCGGCATTGCTTTCAAGCTCGTCTGCTGCTCCGTCGTACCATTGCTTCTATGCCAGATTCTAAGCCAGCTTTTTGAATCATTCATCTTCGTTAACATTCTGGCTTTTTTCGGTTTTTACATCCTTTATACAGGAATCGAAAGAATGTTGTCGCCGTCGGAGTCAGACCGACTGAAACTGATGATAGGGGTCCCGATGATCTTCTTCATATTGTTCATCCTGACCGGAAGAATCATTACCCAGATAACAGACAAATTCTATTTCTCATTCTTTGCCTGAAATAAATAATGAGAACAAACGGATCCGATATCGTAATCAAAAATAAAAAGGCTTCTCACGATTATGAGTTCCTTGAGAAATTCATTGCGGGAATAAAGCTTACTGGAACTGAGATAAAATCAATAAGGGCAGGCAAGGCGGCACTTACTGATTCCTTCTGCCAGTTCACAAACGGTGAGCTTTACCTGAAAGGAATGCATATTGCCGAATACTGGTGGGGAAACCTTAATAACCACGATCCGCTGAGAGAGAGGAAACTTCTTCTGAAGAACCGGGAACTGAGGAAGCTGGAAAGGAAGGTCAAGGAATCAGGACTTACAATAATAGCAATAAAGGTATTTATCAACGAAAGAGGGCTTGCAAAAGCCGAAATCGCCATCGCCAAAGGCAAAAAGGAATATGACAAGCGCGAAACCCTGAAACGGCGCGATGCCGACAGGGAGCTTGACAGAGCAAGGAAAAAATAGCTAGAAGTTCGGGCTCAGCAGGTATCTCGAGTAGAACTTTGAAATATACTCTACAGCCTCGTCAGATGTATCAACGAGTGTGAAAATATCAAGGTCCTCCGGAGATATATTCCGTTCCTCGGAAAGCATCACATCCTTTATCCAGTTTATCAATCCGGTCCAGTACCTTACCCCTACCAGGATGATCGGAAACTTCCCTATCTTTCTTGTCTGTATCAGGGTGATTGCCTCAAACAACTCATCAAAGGTTCCGAAACCGCCGGGCAGCACAATGAATCCCTGGGCATACTTCATGAACATCACCTTCCTTACAAAGAAATGGTCGAAAGTGATGAGCTTGTCGGAATCAATAAAGGCGTTGGCGCTTTGTTCAAAGGGAAGGTCGATATTTATTCCCACTGACTTTCCATTACCCTTTTTTGCTCCCTTGTTTGCGGCTTCCATAATCCCGGGGCCGCCTCCGGTTATTACGCCATATCCGCTCTGAACAAGTTTGTATGCAATATCCTCAGCCAGCTTGTAATATTTGTCATTATAATGTGTCCTGGCTGACCCAAATATTGAAACGCAGGGTCCTATCCTTGCCAGCTTCTCAAAACCTTCAACCAGTTCTGAGATGATCTTGAACACCCTCCACGAATCGGTAATATGTATTTCGTGCCACGATTTCTGTGCAAAAGCTTCCACGATCGGATCTGCGTGTATTTCCTCCTTCATAACCTGATTTTTGTTGAATTCAAATATAAATAAAATCTAATCACTGAGCTCATTCTCAAGAAATCTGGCAGTATGACTCTCCCTGCAGTTCAGAAGCTCTTCAGGGGTACCTGAAAATACAAGGTTACCGCCATTCTTTCCTCCCTCCGCCCCAAGGTCGATTATATAGTCCGCCATCTTGATCACATCCATGTTGTGTTCGATTACAATAACAGTGTTACCCCTGTCGATAAGCTTATTCAGCACTTCCAGAAGTACCCTGATGTCTTCAAAATGAAGCCCTGTGGTGGGCTCGTCAAGTATATACAGCGTCTTGCCCGTATCCTTGCGTGCCAGCTCAGTGGCAAGTTTAATCCTCTGTGCCTCGCCTCCCGACAGAGTTGTAGACTGCTGTCCGAGTCGGATGTATCCAAGTCCGACATCCTGAAGGGTCTTAATCTTATGGTAAATCGACGGGATATTGGCAAAGAATTCAACTGCTATATTTACCGTCATGTCCAGGACATCGCTGATCGACTGTCCCTTGTATTTGACCTCAAGTGTCTCACGGTTGTACCTTTTCCCGTTGCATTCGGTGCACAGCACGTATACATCGGGGAGAAAATTCATTTCGATGGTCTTCACACCTGCGCCCTCGCAGCCCTCGCACCTGCCTCCCTTCACGTTGAAGGAGAACCTGCCGGCGGCGAATCCCCGGATTTTTGCCTCCGTGGTCTGCTCAAACAGCTTGCGTATGTCGGTGAAAACACCGGTATATGTTGCAGGATTTGACCTTGGTGTCTTGCCGATGGGCGCCTGGCTCACTTCAATCACCTTGTCGAGATGCCCGATCCCCAGTAAATCCCTGTATGGAAGCGGCATCTTCCCTGAGTTATGGAACCTCCTTGCAAGTGCAGGGTGAAGAGTCTGGTTGACAAGGGATGATTTACCGCTTCCCGACACACCGGTAACACATATAAAAGTGCCAAGCGGATAAACCACATCGACATTTTTAAGATTATGCCCCGTTGCACCCGTCATAACCAGAAACTTTCCGTTACCCTGTCGCCTTTCGGCAGGTATAATGAATTTATGGCTGTTGTTCAGGTAGCCTGCCGTAAGGGTGTCAAAATTCATTATCTCGGCCGGTGAGCCCACTGCCACTATCTCTCCGCCGTGCCGACCTGCTCCCGGACCCATGTCTATTATATGATCCGATGACTGAATCATCTCCTTGTCGTGCTCCACCACTATCACCGAGTTGCCTGCATCCCTGAGCTGCTTCAGCGAAGAAATCAGCCTCCTGTTATCTCTCTGATGAAGTCCTATGCTGGGCTCATCAAGTATATAAAGGACATTCACCAGCTTTGAGCCGATCTGGGTTGCAAGTCGTATCCGCTGACTTTCCCCTCCGGAAAGAGTCCTCGCCCCCCTGTTGAGCGAGAGATAATCGAGCCCCACCTCGACAAGGAATCCAAGCCTGGCCCGTATTTCCTTTAGTATTTCGGAGGCAATGATCCGCTGCTTATCCGACATTCTTTCCTCAATGTTCTCCATGAATGCCGACAATTCCCTTATATCAAGTGAAGCAAGTTCCCCGATATTCTTTCCGTCGATCCTGAACCACAGCGATTCCTTCCTCAGTCTTGATCCGTTGCACTCCGGGCAGGCATCATACTGAACATACTGATCGCGCATTCTCGACCCGTTCTTCTTGCCGTTAATCACCTCGATGTTCCCCACAAAATTGACTACTCCCTCAAATGTCATGAAATAGTTGGAAGTCATTCCCAGCGGGGTATTGGAGAGTTTGAGTATTTCATCGGAGCCGTAGAGGACTTTGTTGAGGGCTTCTTCGGGGATATCACCTATTGGGGTGTCGAGGGTGAATCCGTTCTTTTCGGCAATTGCTTCTATCTGCCAGAAAATCCAGACATTCTTGTACTTGCCAAGTGGCTCTATGCCTCCCTTCCTTATGCTGAGCGAAGAATCGGGAATCAGCTTCCTTATATCAATGCTCGATATCTCGCCCAGTCCGTTGCAATGAGGACAGGCTCCCATCGGGGAATTGAAAGAAAAGGTATGGGGCGCCGGTTCATTGTAGGAGATCCCGGTGACAGGACACATAAGATGGCGGCTGAAGTATCTCGGCTCAGAGGTGTCTGCTTCAAGAACCATCATCACACCATCGCCCTGGTCGAGCGACATCAGTACAGAATCGTGCAAACGCTTGTCGGTCACATCCTCTGCCCTGAACTTGTCGACTACGAGCTCGATATTATGAGTTTTATACCTGTCGAGCTTAAGTCCGTGAGTTATCTCCTTTATTTCGCCATTGATCCTGACATTCAGGAATCCTTTTCTGCGCAGCTGTTCGAAAAGCTCCTTGTAATGTCCCTTCCTGCCTTTCACCACAGGCGCAAGGAAATAAATCTTCTTGTCGGCATACCGGCTTCTTACAAGTTCGAGAATCTGATCGTCGGTGTACCTGACCATCTTTTCTCCGGAAGCCCAGGAATAAGCCTCCCCTGCCCTGGCATAGAGCAGTCTCAGAAAATCATAGATTTCGGTGATTGTACCTACAGTCGACCTGGGATTTTTATTTGTCGATTTCTGTTCAATGGAGATAACAGGACTCAGACCGGTTATCTTGTCGACATCAGGCCTTTCCATCCCTCCCAGAAACTGCCGGGCATAGGCCGAAAGCGTCTCCATATAACGCCTCTGTCCCTCTGCATAAATCGTGTCAAAGGCAAGCGACGACTTTCCGCTTCCGCTCAGGCCAGTGATTACGACCAGCCGGTTCCTCGGAATTGTAACATCAATGTTCTTCAGATTATGAACCCTGGCTCCATATACCCTAATCTCTTCCTTCATCACAACGCCAGCCTCTCCTTTATCAGTCGTTTATACCTTCGTATACCCGTGTACGCATCCCCTCATCCGGAATCTTGATCAGATACTCCTTGTTCGGACGGGGCGAAAAGTAAGGCTTCCTGAGCCACGGGTTAAGGTTCTTGAGCATTTTGTAATTTGTATTGTATCTCGCTGCAAACTCCGAAAAATCAGTAATGGCAGTGTCAACCTTCACCTCACGGAACGAAAGAGGTGGATAAAGGTCGCTTTTGTCAATGTCAAATCCGAAGCGGGCCGGATCGGCTAATACAAGCTTGTATGCCACAACCCTGAAAATATACCTTGCTGTTTCTTCATTCAGCAGAAGATCGTAATAATTGTTCTGTTTCTGAATTCTTATCTGCTCGTCGACTGATGCCCTCCCTCCGTTATATGAAGCTGCGGCCAGCGTCCAGTTGCCATACTTTTCATAGGACTTTCTTATAAATCCGCATGCAAACTCAGTTGACTTCTCCAGATGATATCTTTCATCTATGACATTGTTTATCTCCATCCCTTCTTCCCTTCCGGTAGCGGCCATTATCTGCCAGAAACCGGTAGCGCCTGCGGGCGACACCACGTTGTTGAACTCACTCTCTGCCGCCACAAGATATTTGAAGTCATCGGGGATGCCGTTCTCTTTAAGTATCTTTTCAATTATCGGGAAATACCTGTGGGCCTTCTTGATGATCAGGATCGTTGAAGAATGCCTGTAAGCGCTTGTAAGCAGTTCCCGGTCGAGGCTCTCGCGTGTATCAAAATTCTCAACAGGCATCCTTTCTCCTGCAAAGGTAACCTCATCAGGTACTTTGTAAGGCCTGTTGAACACGGCGGAATCAACTGACGGGACGGTCTCATAGCTCCTTGCAAAACTTTTAAAACTCTGGTTAACAATAAATACTGAAACGGCCAGGCCAACCAGACCGAGTCCAAAAACGAGTGATCGTATATTAGATTTAATCATGATAAAACTACGGGTGGTAAAACAAAATGCAAAGGTAGTGATTTTACGGCTTAAAAGTAAGCCGGCACTATCCCATAATGAACAAAAAGCGTTAAAAAGGGTGAAAAGGATTGTCAGCTGAAAGAAGCTCTATCAGAAGCGATACGACAGGCCAGAGAAGACACCGAAAGAGTACGGGTTTGCAGAAATGCCGCTGATGCTGCTGAAGGGATTCAGATAGTAGCGGAATGTGGGTTCGAGGTTGAGAGAGATTTTATCAGAGATTGTGTATTCCATTCCCATCCCCAGCGAACTGCTAACCAGAAAGCTGTTCAGTCCGGCTGTCTTTCCGATATCATATTTACTGCTGCCTATCATGGCATGCACCGAATTGTTTACAAGAAGATTATATGACATTCCTCCGATAAGGTTGAAATCGATGCCCCTGTCAAGGACTTTGTACCTTAACACTACCGGCATCTCAAGGTAGCCGAAGTTCTGAAAAAGGGAGTTGTCGATTAAGGGAAGGCTGGCTTTTGCCGGATCAAACACATCCCTTGTGTACATGGTGACAATCCTTTCGCTCATGTTATCTGTAAGGAACACATCCGGATTGTCAGTCTGAATGAGCCCTGCAGAGGTACGAACCTCGAAGTTGTGGTCGCCCTTTGTATAGTCGAACTGGCGGAAACCGGAGAATGATTGTATGTTATCCACCTCGTTGCCAACAGAGGAATAGTAAAGACCCGACTGGATGCTTAGCTTACGGCTTATTTTATATGAGAAGCCGACACCTCCTGAGTATGATACCCTTGACTGTTCGAGGGGAAAACTGCCTGCGATTTCTCCGCCGGGGCTTCCGGGCCTGAGGTAATACATAGGAGAAGCCATTGCCGTCAGCGTCCATCTGTCGTCCTTCTTAACGGCCTCTTCGATATCAGGCTCATAAACAGGATTATAAAATGTATCTGGCTCTTTATTAACAGTTTCGGGACGCCGAAAGTCGATAAGCGATGAAGAGACCTGGAAGTTGCTGCTGAAGTCGGGAGGACCGGTTTCCGTAACAAAGACCTGCAAGCCGGCCAGACCATCCGTCGAATCAGTATCCGTCCCGGCGGTTTGAGGGGCCTGCTGAACGCTTCCCGGGGAAGCTGCAAGCCTATCGCCTGAAGGAACTATCCTGACAAGAGCAGGATCGGCCGGTACGGCCTGACGGAATATCTGATCCTGGCCAAAGGATATAACAGGTTCATTGAACGATGAGGGGATCTGCCGGCTCATCCGGTAAGCAAGGAAGCTGACAGACAGCAATATTGCAATAAGGGCCGCGGTTCTGAGGAAGACAAGGGATCTCTGCTTCTTCCTGATTATGGGCAGAATGTTTGTCCATACCTCAGGCGGGGGAAGGACCTCAAAATCTTTAAGTCCGTTCCTGAAAAGGAGATCTATATTTGCCCTCTCGTCAGCCATTTACTGCACTCTTCTTTATTCCCGTATACAAATTCACCTTCTTTTGAAGAATCATCCTCGCCCTCGACAGATTTGATTTTGAAGTGCCTTCGGAGATATTTATCATCTTGCTTATCTCCTTGTGCGAATAGCCTTCAATTGCAAACAGGTTGAAAACCATCCTGTATTTGGGCGGAAGCTGTCTTATGATGTCCAGCAGGTCAACTGCCTCAAGCCCCGAGTAATCATCATTATCAGGATCCGAATCCTGTTCCTGAATCTGATCGATGTCATCAACCCTGAAAAGATTATGCTTGCTGCGAAATTTCTCGAGAGCGGTGTTGACCATTATCCTGTGCATCCATCCTTCAAAAGAACCTTCATGCTTGTAATGGATGAGGTTGTCAAAAACCTTAATAAATCCTTCCTGCAGGATATCCCTTGCCTCATCATCATTACCGGAATACTGGAGGCATACCGCATAAAGCCTTGCGGCATGACGCCTGTACAGAAGTTCCTGATCCCTTCTGTTGCCAGCCAGACAACCTTTGATTATATTTTTTATATCAGGCAAAGTTCAACGCCTTTTGACAACATAAATATAAACAATATATGTCTGATAAAACAAGGCAATTCCAAATGATTGATGAAAAAAACTGCCAAAAGGTTGCGTCTAATCTGCAATAAACAGAGCTACAAATGTATCACCTCCCCGTAAGCAGCAGCTGCAGCTTCCATAATGGCCTCAGACATTGTGGGATGCGGGTGAACAGACTTGATAATTTCATGAGCAGTGGTTTCAAGTTTCCGGGCGACCACGAGCTCGGAAATCATCTCCGTCACATTTGCTCCGATCATATGCGCTCCAAGCAGTTCACCGTAAGCCGCATCGAAGATAAGCTTCACGAATCCGTCCCTGGCGCCCGAGGCGCTAGCCTTGCCGGAGGCTGTGAACGGAAATTTGCCCACCTTGATTTCGCGTCCGGCTGCTTTCGCCGCTGCTTCCGTCATCCCGCACGAGGCTATTTCGGGAGTGGTGTAAATACACGACGGAATGTTATTATAATCAACAGGTTCCGGATCGAGACCCGCCATTTTTTCAACACAGGCAATACCTTCTGCAGAGGCTACATGAGCCAGGGCCGGACCGTGTACAATGTCGCCAATGGCATGAATACCGGGAACATTGGTGCGGTAGAATTCATCCACAATCACTTTTCCCTTCTCAGTCTTTACACCGGCCGCCTCCAGACCGATTCCGGTTATATTGGTCTCAACTCCAACTGCCGAAAATACAATATCCGTCTCCACTTCCTCATATCCTTTCGGCGTCTTTATCCTTACCCTGCATTTATCGCCTGAGGTATCGGCCGACTCAACTGAAGAATCGGTAAGAACCCTCATCTTCATTTTCTTGAACGACCTTTCAAGCTGCTTTGATACCTCCTCGTCCTCAAGCGGAACAATTCTTGGAAGAAACTCGACAAGAGTCACACTGGTCCCCAGTGTCTGGTAAAAGGAAGCAAACTCGCTCCCGATGGCTCCTGAACCAACCACCACCATCGACTCAGGCTGGACAGGCAGTGTCATAGCCTCACGGTAGCCGATTATCCTCTTGCCGTCCTGCTTCAGTCCGGGCAATTCCTTCGATCTGGCTCCGGTGGCAACTATTATGTTCCGGGCTGAGTAACTCTTCTTCGTTCCGTCTTCCGTCGCGACTTCCACTTTGCCGTCACCGGCCAGAACCCCGAAACCCTTTAAATGTTCGATATTATTCTTGCGGAAAAGGAACTGAACACCCTTGCTCATCCCTTCGGCAACACCCCTGCTCCTGGCTATTATTGCACTGAAATCAGCTTTAGCCTCACCGCCTGTTTTAATGCCGTACTCTTCCGCGTGACTGACATAATCAAAAACCTGCGCACTTTTCAATAACGCTTTTGTAGGGATGCATCCCCAGTTCAGGCAGATTCCGCCAAGCTCCGACTTCTCCACAACAGCCACTTTCATCTTCAGCTGTGAGGCCCTGATGGCAGCAACATATCCGCCCGGACCGCTTCCTATTACCAAAAGATCATAATCCATGTCTGATTTCTTTATTGTTATTCAATAATTTTTTATCGTAAAACAATATCTCAATTATTGTTAATCAATAATTTTTTATTGTTATTTTTCATTTTCAGCACTGCTATACTGCTTGCCAGCTTTGCTCCGAGCCAGATAATCACAAGAGTGAATATTATAGTAGCCCCCACCGGGATACCCGCATAGTATGAAATCGCATACCCTGCAGTAGTCCCCGCAAAAGCTGCCACCACCGACCATACAACTATTTTCGAAAATTTTCTTGTGAAAAGCATTGCAATATTCGGCGGTATTGTAAGCAGTGATATAACAAGAACAACTCCGGCCATCCTTATGTTCAGAACTATAGTAAGAGCTATCAGCGATGTGGTGACATACCTGAAAAGGTTTACGCGGGAGGTGAATGTCCTGGCATACTGCTCATCAAATGATATATATAGTATCGTTCTGTAAAAAACAGTAAACCAGATGATGAGCACCGCCGACATGATTCCGAGAGCTATGATGTCGCCGTAAGTCACGGTCAGAATACTGCCGAAGAGATAGCTTATCAGGTTGGGTGCATACCCGGGTGTCAGGTAGATGAAAATAATCCCGATGGCCATTCCAAGCGCCCAGAGTATGCCTATTGCAGAGTCTTCCCTGATCTTTTGCCGCAGCGACAGGTACTCAATGCCAAGAGCCGACATTATTCCGAATACTGCGGCTCCTGCAACCGGGTTGATACCGGCGAAATATCCAATTCCTATACCTCCGAAGGATGCATGTGTGATTCCGCCGCTGAGGAAGACCATCCTTCTTGACACTATATATGTCCCGGCAAGGCCGGCGGTGATGCTGGCAAAGAGCGCTCCCAGAAGGCCCTTTATAACAAACTCATATTGAAAAATACTTCCTTCCAACGATCAGTGTTTTTTTAGTACTGTATGGGGAACATCGCCATGTGTGATAAGCTGAATGGGGCACCCGTAACTTAAAAGCTCTTCATTTGTTATTTCCGACGAGGGGTGATAATGAAGCTTCCTGTTGACGCAGGCAAACGATCTGACATGCGACGAGATGATCCCTATATCATGTGAAACCATCAGTATGGCAATTCTTCTGTTAAGAATTCTTAGCTTTTCATAGAAGTCGTTCTCAAAATTCGAGTCGACGAAATTGCCGGGTTCGTCGAGCAAAAGAAGTTTCGGATCGCCGATCACGGCCCTGCCGAGAAACACTCTCTGAAGCTGGCCTCCCGAAAGCTCTGAAAGCGGGGAATCAGAAAGCTCCCTGATGCCCAGCTCATCTATCACACCTGCTGCCTTACGCCTGTCGGCCGCTGACATCACAGGGACAAGCCCTTTATGCATCATCAGTCCCGACAGTATCACATCAGTAACCGTTACGGGAAAGCTGTGATCTCCTGTAGAAATCTGAGGAAGATAACCTATCCTCCTCCCGCCCTGAAGCTCCTTGCTGAAAACTATCTTTCCGCTTATGGGAACAAGTCCCAGGATGGCTTTCAGAAGTGAGGTCTTTCCACCGCCGTTCGGACCGATCACCCCGATGAAGTCATTTTCTGTCACTCTCAGGCTGGCATTCTCAATCGCCCTGAATTCCCCGTAGGAAACCGAAACCGAAAGCAATTCAAGAAGGGGTTCAGGCATAGTGAATCTAATTTAAAGCATCTTCAAAGCCGGTCTTAAGCAGTTGTATGACAGCCGTTGTGGAGGAATACCAGTCTCCGGAAAGAGGATCAATGACCTCCACCCTGCCGCCTGTCTCATCCGCCACTGCCCTGGCGTTCCTCGGGTCATACTCCCTCTGCACCAGTATCATTTTAATATTTTCCCGTCTTGCGATGTCGATAAGTTCCCTTAGCTGCATAGGCGAGGGCTCCTTGCCCTCATTCTCGACAGCTATCTCCTTCAATCCGTAGTCCCTGGCAAGATAAGCAAGGTTAGGATGGTATATCATAAAGGTCCTGTTTCCTCCCATTACCGAAAGCTCCCTTGCCATTGAATCCACCTGACCGATCCTTTCCAGCAGTAGCCCGTAGTTTCTATCGTACTCCTCACCGTTTACAGGATCGAGTTCCACAAGAAAGTCCCTGACCGACAAAGCCATCTTCATGGCGCATAACGGGGAGACCCAGTAATGAGGATCGGCGCCTTCACTGTGTTCTCCTTCATGATCGTGATGATTTTCAATAGGAACAATGCTTTCTCCAAGATTAAGCTTCTTCATGGATTTGTTTATCTCCGAAAACCGGTCCATCCATGTCATTTCAAATCCCAGATACCCGTTGCTGATGTATGCTTCCGATCTCCGGAGCCTGTCGATCTGGTCGGGATATGGTTCGTAAATATGAGGATTGGCCCCTGCCGGGACCATCACATTCACAGTAAAGTTGTCGCCTGCAATTTGTTCCGTAAAGTAGCCGAAGGGAGCAATACTGACAGAAATAATCCTCTCCCCGGTTTTAGCCTGTCTTCCACAGGCTGAAATAATCAAAATAAAAAAAAGGAATGCAGCTCTCTTCATAACAAATGTTTCAGCAGGTACAAAAATAACACATAAGGTGGGAAAAGGTTTATGTGTGAAAAATAAATTAATATGCATATTTTTGAATCACGCAACTCTATTATCTGTCTGTTAACGATTAATGAAACATTCATGAAAACACGTTCCGGACTTCTTATCCTGGCATTGACCGCTGTTCTTGCAACTCTGTCGCCTGATGCGGACTGCCAGTACCACGATCACGGCCAGACCGCCGCCCTGATCAAAAGCCTTGCTGCTCAATATCCTGCCCTGTGCACATCCAGGTCACTCACCCGGACTGCCGGAGGAAAGGACATCTGGCTTTTAACAATCGGCACAGGCGACAGGGACAACAAACCGGGAATAGCCATCGTCGGTGGAATTGACGGTAAATACATCCTGGGAAGGGAACTGGCCCTGGGATTCGCCGGGAACCTGCTGGCCGGATCGGGGGATAAAAATACCCTCGATCTGCTTGAAAAAGTCACTTTCTACGTCTTTCCGGATGTTAGTCCCGATGCATCAGCCCAGTACTTCACCGGACTGACATACGAAAGGAGTCAGAACACCAGGACCACCGACGAGGACAGGGACTTCCTTTATGATGAGGATCCCTGCGAAGACCTGAACGGGGATGGGGTGATTACCCTGCTTCGCATTGCGGACCCGGCTGGCAAATATATTGAATGCGAAGAAGATAAAAGGGTAATGGTGACTGCTGAAACCGAAAAGGGAAAAACAGGCATCTATTCTGTCTTCACTGAAGGAACCGACAACGACAAGGACGGAAAATTCAATGAAGACGGAGCAGGAGGAGTCAGTTTCAACCGCAACCTCACATACAACTATGAGGAGTTCGGACCAAATTCAGGCCTTTACCCCGTTTCCGAACCCGAAACACGGGCAGTGGTCGATTTCCTTTACGACAGATTCAATATCTACATGGTGATTGCCTTTGGACCCCAGGATAACCTCGCAGAACCTATGAAGGCACGGGAACAGCCTGGAAATCAATCACCGGAGGAAAGCGGCAGGCAGGGATCAGTGAGAAGGGAAAGAGGTCCCATGACTTCGATCCTTAAAACAGATGAAACAATCAATAAACTCGTGTCGGACAAATACCGTGAGATAACCGGACTGAAAGGCACACCCCCTGCTGTTAAGGAACCCGGCAGTTTTACGGACTGGGCTTACTTTCACTACGGCAGATATTGTTTTGGCACCCCGGGCTGGTGGATTAATGTGGAAAAGGGGAAAAACGCTGAAGCAGAATTCCTGAAATTTGCAGAAAACCAGAAGATGGAAGATGTGTTCGTGCCATGGAAAGAAATTGTTCACCCCGACTTCCCGGATAAGAAAGCAGAGGTTGGCGGGATAAAGCCATTTGTTATGTATAACCCTCCGGCCGACTCAGTAGGTTCCCTGATTGAACTCCATTCGAGGTATATTAAAGAAATTTCAGCTATGCACCCGGAACTTGAATTTCTTGATGTGCAGACAGAAAATGCAGGCAGCAACATAAGCCGGCTTACACTTAAAGTCCATAACAAAGGCCTCTTTGCCACCAGCGCAGAGGCAGGCGAACCAAACATATGGACCAGGGTCATGAGGCTGTCGGTTGAGCCATCGGCCGGACAAACCATAATCAGCGGGCTGAAGGTGCAAAGGATCGGACGACTAAACGGTGACGAATCAGAGGAATTCAGCTGGCTCATCTCGGGAAAGGGTAAGATCAAGATTACAGCCGGAGCAGCAAACACCGGACAAATAAGCACTTCAGTCGAATTTTAATAACATCAAACCGATACGGGAATGAAAGTATACAGCAAGATATTGATCACTCTGGGAATTATCTGCCTTGGCATCCCTGCCCACCCGCAGAATGCAGATCTTTTCTTCAAGGCTTCCGGATCTCCGGCCAATCCAAAGGTACAGGCTTCATGGAATAAATATTACACCTACGACGGTATTACTGACCTTTGCAGACGGCTTGCAAAAGAGTACCCTGACCTTGTAACTCTTGAATCAGCCGGAAAATCGCACCAGGGAAGAGACATCCATGCACTTACAATCACCGACCGGAAAGCCGGTGAACCGGGAAGCAAGCCGGGTTTCTACATCGACGGCAACATCCACTCAAATGAGATCCAGGGAACCGAAATGGCTCTTTACACAGCCTGGTACCTCTGCGAAATGTTTGACGAGAACAGGTTTATAAAAGAACTTCTGAAGGACAAGACGTTCTATATCCTGCCTACTATCAATCCTGATGCACGCCAGTACTTCATGGATAATCCGAATACACAGCACTCTCCCCGGTCGGGACTTGTGCCGATGGACAACGACCGCGACGGTCTTTATGATGAGGACGGATACGACGATCTTAACAACGACGGAGTAATCAGCACGATGCGAAGAAAGAGCCCCTACGGGACATATAAAACCGATCCGCTCGATCCCAGGAAGATTATAAGGACAGAACCGGGTGAAAAGGGAGATTATGAGGTGCTGGGCCAGGAAGGAATCGACAATGACGGCGACGGGCAGGTTAATGAGGACGGACCGGGGGGTTACGATCCTAACCGCGATTACGGATTCAACTGGGAACCGGCATACATCCAAAGCGGTGCAGGGAAGTATCCTTTCTCCTTCCCTGAAAACCAGGCTGTGAGGGATTTCGGCTTCCGGCACAGGAACATCACGGGATCACAATCGTTCCACAACTACGGCGGACTAATACTAAGGGGGCCGTCGATTCAGGGAGGTGGAGCCGAGGTGTTCACCTGGGCCGATGATGCAGTACTGAACGCTATCGGGAAAAAAGGAGAGCTGATAATACCCGGTTACAAGTATATTACGATCTGGAAAGACATGTACACGGTGTACGGCGGAGAGCTCGACTGGTGGTACGGCGCGATGGGAAGCTATGTCTTCTCAAATGAACTCTGGAATGAAACCATGATGTTCAACGACACATCCAGCGTCGATCCTTTTGAATTTGACAGGCTTCTGCTTTTTGAAGATTCCTTCATGCCATGGCAGGAGGTCGATCATCCGGATTATGGTAAAGTAGAGGTCGGTGGATTCAATAAAAACTTCGGCCGGACGCACCCGGGATTCCTCCTTGAAAGCGATGCCCACAGGAATGCTGCTTTCTGCATTTACAATGCATGGGTAACCCCAAAGCTTGAGGTCAGGGATGTTAAAGTCAAGACCCTGGGAGGAGGACTGAAGGAGGTCAGCGCAACAGTTGTCAACAGCCAGATGATGCCAACCCATTCAGGGAATAATCTGCAGCATAAAATTGATCCTCCCGATTATGTGTACCTTGAAGGAGGATCTGTAATTGCAGGAATGATTGTAACTGACAAGGACAGAGACCTGAATCAGGAACAGAAAAGAAATCCGCAACGTCTCGAAATTGAAAATATCCCCGGATATTCACATGTGAATGTGAAATGGATAGTAAAGGGAGGAAACAAGTTTACTATAGGTATCGAAAGCGTAAAGGGAGGAAGAGCTTCGGCCTCTTCGGAATAGGTACAAAAAAAAGGCCGGCACCCCATGCCGGCCTTTTAAACAAAAGGAATGAAACCTAATATGCCCGGAAGGATATCCTGAAGAAACCAGTTGCCTTTGCGGCATCGATCTGGAACTTCCACTCTCCTGCCTTTTCTGCGTTTTCCTCCCCGGACACCGAAAATGACTTCCTCCAATTGAGATTACCGAACCCGTCAATCATTATATCTGAATAAACCTTACCGTCGGGCATGATGATCTTTATCTTTATCTCGCCCTCCTTGCATTCACCATTTACAGCCATCACCACTGTACTCGGAAGCATGACATCCATGGCATACGTACCTGAGAATGAACTGCCCTTTACTGATCTTGTGTATTCCCAGTCGGTCCTTTCACTGTCGCTTCCGGCATGCTGCCATGTGAATGGATCCATCCCTGGAGTCATCATGTACCTGCCGCCTTCAAATTGCTGCCATTTGAAGGCAGGATTGTCGCTCCAGTTCCTGAAATCCTTTGACATGTCATTGTAGATACCTGCTTCTTCAATCTTTTCACGAACTTCCTGCATGGCTTTGTCGACCTCCTTCCTTGCTTCCTTTGCCGCCTTGTTCATTTCTTCCTGCTTCTTCTTCTGCTCGGAAAAGGCTTTCTTCTGGGCATCAATCTCCTCAGCCATCCTTAACTCCTTCTCCTTTTCCTCCTTGCTTTTGTTTTGTGCCGATACCTGCCCTGAGAACGCAAGGAGGGAGATGATCATCAGTCCACCGAAAAATAATTTTGTTGCTTTCATGGCTACCCTGTTTTTCTAATTTCAAATCAAAGATAGTGCCTGGTTTTCTTTTGCTTTGTTAACACAGGGTTAACGCAGGGTTAATGTTGGACGCTCAAACCGGAAATCTGAATATTTTAAATACTTTTGAGAGGACAACCGGAAAAATATGAAGAAAAGAAATACGATCCTTCTGCTCGGGATATTTTCAATAATAATCCTGATAGCTTCACAGATAATAATAATAAGGGGCGTCTGGAGGCAGAAGGATGAGGTGTTCAATCTCCGCTACAGACTGTTCTCCCAGGATGCTCTTGAACTGTTGTCGAGGCAGTGGTCGACCGACGGTTTTGATACTGCGCGGCTGATAATAAGCAGCAAATCGGAAATGGTGCTGAAGACAATGGCGGATAATAATACTGATTCCCTGTCGGCTTCAGAAAAACAGGAGCTTTTTGAATATGTCTCCTTCGTCCTGAACCAGGAGCAGGATCTCTCGATGTTTCTCTCCCGTTACTTTGAGCTCAGGGGTATCGACAAGGACTTCAACAGCAAGATAGTGATCAACCGGTTTGAACTTGTCGATTACGACCGCAGGATCCCCGTTTACCTTAGTGATCAGTTTGCCAGCCGGATGCTTTCAAGGTCTGATTCCACCCGGAGAAACGGACCTCAGCCCAATATGAGAAGGCCGATGCAAACCAGGGAAATACTTGTAAAAAGGTTTGGCAATGAATATAACTTTTACAGGCTTGATTTTGAATACCTTATTGATTTTTCGGATAAACAGAAAATAATTCTCAGGGAAATTGCAGCCTCACTTGCTCTGAGTCTGTTCAGTATATTACTGGTTGTAAGTCTTTTCATTGTAACCTATAAAAACCTGATGGAGGAAAAACGGCTTTCGAACCTGAAGACCGATTTCATCAACAACATGACTCATGAGCTGAAAACACCACTTTCGACAATCACCGTTGCGGGCCGTACACTCGAGATGCCAGTCATCAGGTCAAACGATGAGAAAATTCTCGAAACGGCTAAAATGATCGGGAAGCAGAGCGTCCATCTCAACCAGCTCATCAACATGATACTTGAGATTAGCATGTGGGAACGAACCCAGTTCCAGCTCGAGAAGAAAAAAGTCAGGTTCCAGGGCTTTCTGAATGACATTATCGACAGCTTCAAATCGGGAGGCGGAAACGGGGCATCGATCGCACGAAAATATGATTTCGGCGACCTGGAAGTGGAACTCGATACTGTCTATTTCACCACCATGATAAATAATCTGCTTTCAAATGCAGTGAAATACTGCGATACTGATCCGGTCATTGAAATTGAAGGCTATACCCAGGACAACAAGGTCTTTGTAAAAGTTGCCGATAACGGGATCGGGATAAGCAAAATCGATCAAAAGCATGTATTTGACAAGTTCTACAGGGCTTCGTCAGGAAATATACACAAGTACAAGGGATTGGGGCTCGGCCTTTATTACGTCAGAAAAATCGCGGAAGCCCATGAGGGAGATGTTACCCTAAGCAGTAAACCGGGAAAAGGTAGTATATTTACAGTAACAATACCATATTAAAGAAAATTGCACGCTATGAAGGTTCTAATGGCAGAAGACGACAGGGATTTCGGGAATATCCTTTCGCAGTACATTTCAATAAGCGGATATGATGTGACCCTGGCCCGTGACGGCAAGGAAGCATGGGAGCTTTTTGAGAAAGAGAAACCCGACCTGTGTGTCCTCGACGTGATGATGCCTGAGATGGACGGATTCACTCTTGGCGAAAAGATAAAGGAAGCCAGACCTGAGATACCTATTATATTTCTTACCGCAAAGAGTCTGAAGGAGGATATAGTAAGGGGACTCAAAATAGGCGCCGATGATTACATCACAAAACCTTTCGACCCTGAAGTGCTGATCCTGAGGATCAACAACATCCTTAAAAGGGCCTATGCATCGAGCAACGATGAATTCAAGATCTCTGAAACCATCCTTAAATTCAACACCCTCGAGCTGGTATCCGGCAGGACAAAGGAGAAGCTTACACTCAAGGAGGCCCAGCTTCTGAAATACTTTATAATCAACAAGAACAAGATACTTGCAAGAGAGGATATCCTTACTGAGATATGGGGTGAGGACGACTACTTCCTCGGAAGAAGCATGGATGTGTTCATCTCGCGGCTCAGAAAATATATCTCAGAGGATAAAAATATTGATATCCGCACAGTAAGGGGCACCGGTTTCATTCTCGAGGAGAAAAAGCCCGGAGAAGAATTCAACGAGGGAGAATAGTATTAATTCCCCAGCACTTCCTTTACCTTGTCATAAAGAGCCTGTTCCCTGAGGTTCCTTCCTATGATCACACCGTTCTCATCAAGCAGGAAGTTGGCCGGGATTGCATTTACTGCATACATCCGTGCGGCAGCACTGTTCCAGTACTGAAGGTCTGACACGTGTGTCCAGGTAAGCTTATCGTCTGCAATTGCCTTAACCCAGTCTTCCTTTGTACGGTCGAGTGACACTCCGAAAACATCAAATCCTTTTTTGTTGAATTCCTTGTACACCCTTACAACATTCGGATTCTCCTGACGGCAGGGTCCGCACCAGGCAGCCCAGAAATCAATGAGCAGAAGCTTTGATCCTACTTTTGAATACAGGCTTACCGGATTACCTTCGGGATCGTTAAGGGTGAAATCGGGAGCTTTCTGACCCGGTTCAACGGTTTTCATCTTTAAGGCCCTCTCCTTAAGTTCCATTACAAGGGAAGTGCTGGCAACTGCAGTATCCATTGCATTAATAAGAGATTCAATCTCAGTTCCGCTCATCTCATATGTCAGTCCGGCAAGTACCTGCGGTGCAGCAAAGGAAGCAGGGTTATTCTTTACGAAATCTTTCTGCATCTGTGTCATTTCAAGCTGGCCTGCTTCAATCTGTTTTTCAAGCTGGGCAGCTTTCGCGGTGTCACCTTCCTGCTCCGCTATCTGGTACTGATTGTAAACCTCGGTAAATTTGTCGTTTAAGGCAGTAATTGAATTAACCAGGCCTGAGTATTCATTATGAGTCTTGGATCCGGTAATAGTTGCTCCATAAAGGGAGTCAAGTTTTCCAGTGATTGTTATCTCCGCATTCTCAATATAGAACTGGGTTCTCATCCTTGAGTCCTTCACAGCCAGAAGAACCATCTCGGGCTTCACCACAGGGCCGCCCTTCATCTTGAAGGATCCCTTGTATGCCATTGCCGAATCGATTGTAACCATGCTGCCTGCATCCCTTTTCTGAAGCAGGAACAGTACACTGTCGGCTCCTTCAATATTGCCGGTGATTACATAATGCGGTCCGGATGAACATGCGGCCATTACGGCTGCTATCGCTAACAAACTGAAAAATTTCTTCATTTGAGGGAGTTTTGAATATGTTTTAAATCCTTTGCTTACAATCCGATGAACTCGCGCAAAGATATATATAATTGTGAATCACGCTTATTTTTTGAAATATTTGTCAAGCAGGATTTCCGCTGCCTGCCAGGAAGTGATCGTGCCTCTTCCGAGTTCTTCCTCAATAGCAGGGATCATCGATCGCACCCTTTCGTCATTGTAAAAGGAGGAGCTCAGGCTGTCAGCTATTGCATCGTGCATCCTTATCACCGATTGCTTCCTCCGCAGTTCTTCAAATTGTCCTGTCCTTACAGTAAAACCGATATAATTCGTGATCAGGTCCCAGATTTCCTTTATACCCGTACCCTCCAGGGCCGAGCATGTAAGCGCCAGCGGTTTCCAGCCCGACTGGCCGCCCGGGAACAGCGAGAGCGCGTTCTGAAACATAATCCTTGATTTTTCAGCCGGCAGACGGTTAGGGCCATCAGCCTTGTTTATTGCAATTGCATCGGCCATTTCCATAATTCCCCTTTTCATGCCCTGTATCTCATCCCCTGCCCCGGTGAGCATCAACAGGAGAAAAAAGTCGACCATCGAACGTACGGCAGTTTCAGACTGACCTACTCCAACCGTTTCAACTATTATTGTGTCAAAGCCTGCTGCCTCGCAAAGGATTATTGTCTCCCTCGTCTTTCTTGCAACCCCGCCCAGTGTCCCTGCTGAAGGAGACGGCCTGATAAAGGCATCCTGACAGGTGGCAAGCCTTTCCATCCTGGTCTTGTCCCCAAGTATGCTGCCTTTAGAATGCTGACTGCTGGGATCGATCGCCAGAACCGCAACCTTTCGTCCCCGGGAAACGGCATAAAGGCCAAAGGTTTCTATAAATGTACTCTTTCCTGCACCGGGAACACCTGTGATACCTATCCTTACCGACTGCGAACCGTGGGGAAGGCATTTTTCTATTATCGACCGGGCTGTCCTGTTATGATCGGCAAGGGAACTTTCAATTAGTGTAATAGCCTGACTGAGAATAGCTCTGTTGCCATCCAGAATGCCAGATACAAATTCATTAACTGAATATTTCTTTCTTTTCTTCCTTTTACCCGATGCGAACACATCAGGGTTAACGCTGGGAGGCTGAGTAACACCCATTCTTATTTTCAGGGATGTCCCGTTACCATCCTTCTCCTCCATTACTTTTACTTCTTCGCAAGCTCCTGGTCAACGTCGGCATTTACCATCAGAACCACCTCTGAATTTTTAGGATCGTTTGTATAGACATAAATTGCCTTGGTTGTCTTGCCCTTGTAACCGCCTGAGTTGAAAACCGCCTTTATTGATCCGGTTTCACCGGGCTTGATTCCCTTGCCCTGAATCCCCTGCTGTACTGCCGTGCATCCGCACGATGCCTTTATGTACCTGATGATAAGATCGCTCTTTCCGGCATTGGTGAACTTGAATTCGACATCGTTAGGAGTTGATCCGGGGATCTTGCCCAGATCGGCAGTCTTTGATGCAATATTGAACACAGGAGCATTTGCAAGGTCATCCTTTGAAAGACCGGAGAAATCCTCGACGAGGTTAGCGCTCACGGCATAATAAACCTTCTGGTCGACGACATCATTGATTTTCAGTCTGATAATATCGGTAGTATAGCCCCATGCATCCTTTTTTGTGGCATCGTAGGATCCTTCAATCAGGCCCTTCTGACCCGGCTTCAGAACCTGTGGATTAGCTTTGAGAACAATGTGCTGTGGTACATTATCGAATTCAATTTTTGCAGGCTGCTTTGAAGTGTTGATAACCTGCATCGTCCTGATCTTCTTCTCATTCTTCTTTACATTCGTAAAAGCAAGATGATTGCTTTCAAACCTCACCTCACCAACCGGGAAGATGAAAAGCTCTTCCACCGTCTTCTCACGCGGGAGGACTTCTCCCTTTATGACAAGCACGGTGACAGCAGGTTTGGCATTTGTGTAGACCGACAGGGTCTTGTTGAACTGACCTGGCCGGTTCTGAGGGTCGTAGATAGCTGTGACTAGTCCTGTACCTTTTGGCGGAATCGGATTCTTTGTCCATTCCGGGGTAGTACATCCGCAGGAAGCCACTATGTTCTGAATAACAAGCGGCTGATCGCCGGTGTTCTGAACGATGAAATCAAATTTCTGACGTCCGGCCTCTTCCTTGAATTTTCCGAAATCATGCTCTGAAGCAGACAGTTTCATTGCAGGCTGGGCGAGGATAATTGCACCACTCAATGCGAAAACAACAATCAATAAAATCCTTTTCATCTCTTTTTTTATTTTTATTCTATAATTTTTATTGTTGAACAGATTCAATCAGTATCTGTTATATGACCAAATAAGAACGATCAATAATCAAATTTATTTGAATTTTTCACTAAATATCCTCAACAAAGATCAGACCAAACCAGATTCATTTACATTATTGCAAAAATAATAAAGTTTGACCGACATATTAAATTTGTTAAAGAATATCTTTAGTTTTGCTGACTGACACCGCCATTTTGGAACAAAATTTGAGGCTGATAAGTCCGTTCCGCGGAATCAGAGTATTAATAATGAAAAATACTTTAAGGCTTGTAACCTGTTTTTTTGCCTGTATTGTCTTCTTCAATGCTGAAGGCCAGTTTTATAATGGCCACCAGATGTCATTCGGAAAGAACAGGGTTCAATACTACGACTATTACTGGTCGTACTACCGGTTTGATGATTTCGACTGCTATTTCAATGAATACGGCCGCGACATCGCACAGTTCACTGCCGACTATGCACTGAAGAAGCTTGACGAGATGGAGGATTACTTTGACTACACTCTCGAAAAAAGACTGATATTCGTAATTTACAATAAGAACAACGAATACAGGCAGTCAAACATCGGTCTGGTAACCTTCGATGAAGAATCGTACAACACAGGTGGTTTCAGCAGGATAATCAAAAATAAGGTGATGCTCTATTATGAGGGCGATCATGTATCGTATGAGAAACAGATTGCTGCCTCTATAACCGAAGCCATCATCAATGAGATGCTTTACAACGCCGATTTCAAGGACAGGATAACAAGTTCTTCGGTAATCTACATGCCCGACTGGTATATCAAGGGACTTATCAACTACGTTTCATGGGGATGGGATTACGAAGTTGAGAACAGGGTCAAAGACGGCATAAAATCGGGAAAATACAAGAACATCAACCATCTCGAATTCGATGATGCAATTTATGCAGGACAGTCATTCTGGAGATTCATCGGAAGAAAATACGGGGAAACCCTCATTCCCAATATCATCTATCTTACAAAGGTATACAAGAACATCGACGACGGACTTTACTATGCAACAGGTGTGAAGTTCAAGGACCTGCTCAAAGAATGGAAGCAATACTACACGGAGGAATTTGAAGATGACAGGAATTTGCCTGCCGATGACGGAAGCACACTCAGAAAGTCAAAAAAGGAGCAGATATACCAGCAGGTCAAAATCAGTCCCGACAAAAGTTATATCGCCTACGTGACCAACGACTGGGGACGGAAAAGGGTATTGCTGTATAATCAGGCAACCGGAAAAACAAAGACAATCTTCAGGGCTGAGCCGAAATACGAACACAAGACCGACAACAAATACCCGGTGATTGCATGGCACCCTGCCGGCAGAATACTTACACTGCTGAATGAAGAAAAAGCCGGAATGGTGATATATTTTTACCGGACCGAAGAGGAGAAAACCGAACAAAGGAACTTCCTCTATTTCGATAAAATTCTTGATTTCTCATACTCCCCCGAGGGAACCAGGCTGGTGATGTCGGCCGTAAAGGACGGGGTGACTGATATTTACATCCACACAGTGGCATCAGGAACAAATGAACAGATCACGCGCGACGTTGCCGATGACCTTAACCCGGTGTTCATGGGAAATTCTCCCAATACAATATTATTCTCATCCAACAGGCTTTCGGATACCCTGACAAACACAGGCGATCCCTTTGAAAAGCTTTCATCACGCTTCGATCTGTTCACCTACGATCTCGACTCCAGGAATAATATCCTGATTCGCCTTTCGGAAGGAGACTATTCAAGCAGATACCAGCCTTCTGAAGGAAGCGGGGGAACAATATCATATATTGGCGACCAGAATGGAATCCTCAACAGGTATACCGCAGTGTTCGACAGTGCAATAAGCTACATCGACACCGCCATGCACTACCGTTACTTCACAAAATCGGCACCTTCGACCAACTACGACAGGAACATACTTAACCAGTCGCTTCCCGGCGATCAGTTCGGTGAAGTCCTTTTCAAGGACGGCCGTTACCTGGTCAGAAAAGGCAGCGGTGATGCTCGCGCGACTATCCCTGATAATGAGATCATTGTTACCAATTTCCGCAAGGAACAGGATCTTATGTTTCACAGGGAAGACAGCATCGAAACAATAAGAAAATGGCTTATTGCTGAAGACAAGAGGAGAAGGGATACACTCACAAAGCCCTGGTACGAATACTTCTCCGGGAACGAACCGATCAATATAAATCATTATATTTTCGAAAAGGAGAAGCAGAACTACTATGACCTCCAGTGGAGGAAGGACTATATGAACATCGACCTTGACACCGGGAAAATCGACATCCCGCTTATCAGGATCTATGAGACATCGTTCTACAACAATTACATTGCAAATCAGATCGACTTCACATTCCTTAACAACACCTACCAGACGTTCAACGGAGGTTCGGGCTATTACAATCCCGGGGTAAACCTTCTTACCAGATTCGGGATACTCGATCTGTTTGAGGATTACAGGCTGACTGCCGGAGTCAGGTTCGCCGGCGACTTCGACAGCAACGAATATCTCCTGAGTTTTGAAAGCCTCAAGGGAAGGTTCGACAAGCAGTTCATTTTTCACAGGCAGGCATATTTCAGCCAGGACGAAATGGGATATCTCTACAAAACCCACACCCATAACGCCTATATATCCTATGCGATGCCCATTACCCCGGTTCTTGCCCTCAAGGGAACCATGTCGTACAGAAATGACCGTCATGTGATGCTTTCACTCGATGTGAATTCACTGAATTCCGAGACCCTCACAAGACACTGGGGAGGACTGAAGGGAGAGGTCATTTACGACAATACCAGGAAACGCGCAGTCAATATCTATTTCGGAACCAGGTTCAAGGTATTCGGGGAATATTACAGGCAGATCACGGAGAAAAAATCCGATATGTTTGTTGTTGGCGGAGATTTCAGGCATTATATCCGCATACACCGCGAACTGATCTGGGCCAATCGTTTTGCCGCCAGTTCTTCATTCGGGCCCACAAAACTCGTTTATTACCTCGGAGGAGTTGACAACTGGATGGGATATCTGTTCAACAAGTACGATATGTTCGACCAGTCAATGCCGGTCAGCCCCGATCAGAATTACGGATTCCAGGCGCTGGCAACAAACATGAGGGGGTTCACACAGAATATAAGGAACGGGAACAATTTTGCTCTTATCAACAGCGAGATCAGGTGGCCCTTTGTCAGGTATTTTGCCGGACACCCGCTTAAGTCTAATTTCCTTAACAGCCTGCAGGTTGTTG
>JAVEXG010000147.1:0-8218 GCA_034004115.1 Bacteroidales bacterium
TCCCTTTCTTTCACCTCAGATTATTTTATTGTTTTTCAAGACATTAGAATGGCGGGCAAAGAAAAAACCTGAAATCATTTGAAAATATAGTACAAATATATTTCTTTGCAAGGTTTTCCAATATTATTAATTTAAATTTAAAACTATGGCAGACATTGCTACAAGAGTTAAAGAGATTATAGTTGATAAGCTGGGAGTTGACGAATCTGAAGTTACTCCCGAAGCCAGCTTTACCAATGACCTGGGAGCTGACTCTCTTGATACTGTTGAATTAATCATGGAGTTTGAAAAAGAATTTAACATAGGGATTCCTGATGATCAGGCTGAAAGCATCAGTACGGTAGGTGATGCTATCAAGTATATCGAGGAAAATGCAAAATAGTCTTGCATTTGTAATAATCCATTTATGAGAAGAGTCGTAGTCACCGGACTTGGAGCCTTCACTCCAATCGGGAAGAATTTGCATGAATACTGGGATGGACTAAAGAAAGGAATCAGCGGGTCAGAATTAATCACCCGGTTTGATACTGAAAAGTTCAAGACCAGGTTCGCATGTGAAATAAAAGGCTATGACTCCTCAAACTACTTTGACAGAAAAGAAGCCAACAAGCTCGACCTTTTTGCCCAGTATGCCCATATTGCATCCGATGAGGCCATTGCAGATGCAGGCCTGATTACCGATAAGGTAAATAAAGAAAGAACAGGTGTAATCTGGGCATCCGGCATAGGTGGGATTGAGACTTTCTACCAGACAATCAAGTCGTTCGTTGAAGGGGGCAGTATCCCAAGGTTCAGTCCTTTCTTCATCCCGAAGATGATCAGCGACATTGCTTCCGGGTCCATCTCAATCAAATATGGCTTCAGCGGCCCGAATTTCAGTACAGTATCAGCATGCGCCTCGTCGACGAATGCCATAATTGATGCCTTTAATTACATAAAGTGGGGCAAAGCTGATGTTTTTGTCACCGGAGGATCTGAGGCTGCAATAAACCAGCCGGGAATAGGTGGTTTCAATTCAATGCAGGCCATGTCGGTTAATAATGCCGAATTCAAAACAGCATCAAGGCCTTTCGACGTTACCCGCGACGGATTCGTAATGGGTGAAGGAGCCGGAGCTCTCATCATTGAGGAATACGAACATGCAAAAGCAAGAGGAGCTAAGATTTATGCTGAAATAATAGGCGGCGGAATGTCGGCTGATGCATTCCACCTCACTGCCCCTCACCCCGAGGGCCTGGGAGCAACAAGAGTAATGAAACTTGCACTCGAGGATGCCGGTCTTGAGCCCGGCGACATCGATTATATTAATGTACACGGTACTTCGACACCACTTGGCGACATTTCTGAAGCCAAAGCAATTGTAAATGTTTTCGGGGAACATGCCTGGAAACTCAACATCAGTGCCACTAAATCGATGACAGGGCATCTCCTGGGCGCTGCCGGAGCCGTAGAGGCAATTGCAACCATTATGGCCGTGGTTAACAATATCGTACCACCGACAATCAACTTCAGCGTCCCTGATCCCCAGATCGACCAGAATCTGAATATCACTCCAAATGTCGCACAGGAAAGAAAAGTGACATTCGCTCTCAGCAATACATTTGGATTCGGAGGCCATAACGCTTCCATCATAGTCAAAAAAGCCGGGATTTAGTGTCCTTCTTTTCGTTAAGAAATAACGGAACCTATGTCGTTGACAAGCGGGAATTTGCTTCCCGCCTGAAGGAGATTACAGGCTTCAGGACTTCCAAAATACGCCTTTACGAAGCGGCTTTTATCCACAGGTCGGCATCATTCACACTTCCCGACGGTCAGAGAATAAACAACGAACGGCTCGAATTCCTTGGTGACGCGGTTCTCGATGCAATTCTCTCCGATTACCTTTTTGAGAAATTCCCCGAAGCCAGCGAGGGATTCATGACCAAGATCAGGTCAAGAATCGTTAACCGCGACATACTTAATCAACTGGCAGTCTCGATGGGCCTTGATAAAATCCTTGTGAGCCATGTCAATACGCACTGCCCGACAAAAAACCTTTATGGTGACGCGCTCGAGGCTCTCATCGGAGCACTCTTCGTTGACCGGGGTTTCAAAAAGACAAAAAAGCTTTTCATAAACAGGGTGTTCAAAAAGTACCTCGACCTCGAAAAGATTGTAGATACCGACACTGATTACAAGAGCCTGGTGTTTGAATGGACCCAGAAAAGTAAGGCCACCCTCACATTCGAGTACAAGGAGGAGTATGATTTCACTCACAGGAAATCAGTCTTTTCAGCTACTCTCCTGATTGACAAAAAAGTATACGGGACAGGACAGGGAGCATCAAAGAAGGAGGCTGAACAGGAAGCCGCCGGAAAGGCATGGTCGTCGCTTAAAGATTTTCACCAATCGAGGCAATAGCATCGAACGCTTTTCTTAACTTTAGGGGTCAAGTTAATTCCGATGGGTAATACCGGTAAGATAAAAAAATTCCATCTGCCTGCAAGTGATGATGATATACCATCTCTGATAGGTATTGTATCATCTGAACCTGATTACAGGCTCTCTCTGATGCTGAACAGGAAACTTGGAATTGCTCTTAAAAGCATCGATCCGGTTGAATTCACTGATGAAACAGGCACTGAATTCCGTTTCAGCCGTTTTTCTGATTCTCCGTCGCACCCGACTTCAGGCTTTCAGCTGGTTTCCAACAGATCGCTCAAGAGTTTCCTGCTGCCAAAACTTATAAATATCGACTTCCTCGTCCTCATTCCCGGATCAACAGATGAACAAATCCTCGAAAAACTGATGGCAGACCTTCGGGAAACAGACTCAATAACTGGAGTTTTTAATATTGATATAAAGGCTCTTAAGGACAAAAACCTGAAATACCTCTTCTGACTCTCTTAACCTGGTAAAATGAAGAACCGCCCCGGGCGGGGCGGCTCTTTTTTGATAACCCTAAAACTAACCTAACCTATGAAAAAAACCTCTATATCGTTTGAAACAAATATCATGCCAAACACAATACAAAGATACGACGGGATTTTTAAATAAAAAAATGTTTTTACGCCTAAACATCAATATTAACAGAACTTTAATAAAAAGTTAAATTTCTTAACTTTCTTGCAGGTGCCCTGACCGGTCTGCGTTGTTAAAGAACGTTAAAGGATGGGGTTAATACAATATATACCAGTACTTTTGTAGCTGTATGAAGCGGAAAACCATAGTATTACTGGCAATCTTATTCTTCTTTGTCATCTCCGGCCTGATCCTGGTGCAGCTCTACTGGATAAAAAACGCTATTGAAATAACCGACCAGCAATTCCGCTACAACGCAAACAAAGCTCTCGAGTCGGTGGTTCTGGACCTGGAAGCCCAGGAAATCATCGATTACATAGTCGACGAGATAGAACCGGAATCAACCGACTCCGTAACGGCTGTAATTCCGGCCACCTCCCCTCTTGCCAACAGGCTCAGGGATTACAATTCCGATCCAAAGCTTCCGGAGGTTTATGGTTTCGGCAATCGCGACAATGACTTTATTGTTTCAAGTTCGGGTCAAAGGATATACATCACCGCCAGGGACATCAGCCCCATACCCGAGGAAGACGTTACCGAACCATCGGATCAGATAATGAACGCAGGGCTTTCAAAAAGGGTTAGCAACAAGATCATCTATGTCGAAAGAATAATGGAGCAGATACTTCAGACCACTCCTGACATAAGAGACAGACTTGATCCTGAAAGAGTTAATCCCCTTCTGCGAAAAGCCCTCAACAATGCCGGCATACATCTCGACTTTGAATTTGCAATCAGATCGGGCAGGCTCGGAACCATATGGAGAACCCCTGGTTTTACAGATGCCCCGGGAACAAACAAGTTTATCATCCAGCTCTTCCCGAACGATCCGGCCCCCAGCCAGAACCAGCTGGTGCTTTACTGCCCCCAGGAAGACCAGTACAAAATCAGGCAGATTGGAACACTGGCGGGCTTATCCCTTATTTTCACCCTTCTTCTTCTGCTTCTTGCAACCAGTACCTTTATAGTTATCTTCCGACAGAAAAAAATGTCGGAAATACGAAACGACTTCATCAATAACATGACTCACGAACTCAAGACCCCGATATCGACAATCTCGCTGGCTTCACAGATGATTTCAGATAAGTCAATTCCCGATAAGGAAAAAAACATTAGCCACCTGTCACGAATAATCTCGGACGAGAGCATGAGGCTCAAATTTCAGGTTGAAAAAGTGCTGCAAATGGCAGTATTTGAAAGGATGAAAACAAAATTATCCTTCTTAAGAATGGATATCCACAGCCTGGTAAACAAGGCAGTCGATAATTTCACACTCCAGATTGAGGCAAGGGGAGGAAAGATTAAAAAAGAACTCGAGGCCGAAAATTCAACGGCTCTTGCCGATGAAGCTCATCTGCTCAATGCTATCTCAAATCTGATCGACAATGCAATTAAATACTCACCTGACAAACCGGAAATATCAGTGTCAACCCGGAACAACAGGAAAGGTCTGCTGATCTCAGTAGAAGACAATGGGATAGGAATAAGCAAGGAAAACCTGAAAAGGATCTTTGACAAATTCTACAGGGTCCACTCCGGAAATGTGCATAACGTGAAAGGATTCGGACTGGGATTAAGCTATGTGAAAAAGATTATAGAAGAACATAACGGGACAATTAAGGTTGAAAGCCAGACAGGAAAAGGATCGAAATTCATTTTATTCATCCCTCAAAACGGTTAAAAATGAGAGAAGAAGCCCTCCCTGCACAGGCTCCTTCCCCCCTGGGGGAATCCCGATAGCTAACGGGAGGGAAGGAGGTATTTTTGACAGTAAAAATAAATTTTATCCATTGTTGCAGATAGTCCTTAAAAAAATAAACAGAAGAAAATGAAAAAAAGAATTCTGCTTGCTGAAGATGACGGGAACCTGGGTTCCCTGTTGAGAAACTACCTTCAGGCCAAGGAATATGAGACAACCCTGTTCGTCAATGGCAGGGCTGCCCTTGAACATTTCTCCGCCGGAGAGTTCGATCTGTGCATCCTCGATATCATGATGCCGGAAATGGACGGACTGGCACTGGCGAAAGCCGTAAGGACAATCGATCCGGCTATCCCTGTCATCTTCCTTACTGCAAGGAACCAGGAAGATGATATAATCGAAGGATTCAAGACGGGTGCCGACGACTACATTACAAAACCCTTCAGTATGGAAGAACTTCTGTACAGAATAGAAGCCATCTTCAGAAGAACAACCGGACCGGTGGTTGAAGTAAAGAATGAAGAACTTCATCAGATAGGCGGATACACGTTCGACAGCAAAAGACAACTGCTGAATTTCAAGGACCAGCAAATAAGCCTTACCACAAAAGAATCGGAACTGCTCATGCTCCTTTACAGGCACAGGAATGAGATCCTGGAGAGGAACTATGCACTGAAAAACATCTGGATCGACGACAACTACTTCAACGCCAGAAGCATGGATGTTTATATAACCAGGCTGAGAAAATACCTGAAAAAGGACCCCGAGGTCAGTATCCTGAATATACACGGTAAGGGCTACAGGCTTATATGCTAAAAAAATACCCTGACCAGTTTTTAAGATCAGGGTATTGTGTCTAGGTTAGATAGAAGGGTGATTCTTATGAAGTACACTTCATTTTCCCGCAACTAATGTAATGATTTTTTTCAAACCGCCTCCTTTGATAAAAAAAATTCATCCGGGCAGGTCCGGCTCAGTCGAGTTTGAGTACTGCAAGAAAGGCCGATTGGGGAACTTCAACATTCCCGATCTGCCGCATCCTCTTCTTCCCCTTCTTCTGCTTTTCCAGAAGCTTGCGCTTTCTGGTTATATCGCCGCCGTAACATTTGGCAGTCACATCCTTCCTTACAGCCTTAACCGTTTCCCTCGAAATTATCTTGGCTCCGATAGCGGCCTGGATAGCAATATCGAACTGCTGACGGGGAATAAGTTCCTTAAGCTTCTCACATATCTTCCTTCCGAAATCATAGGCATGACCTTTGAAGATCAGGGTAGACAGTGCATCCACCATCTCCCCGTTGAGAAGTATATCGAGCCTTACCAGGTCGGCTTTCTGATATGAAGTATAATAGTAATCAAACGAGGCATATCCCTTGGAGATGCTTTTGAGCTTGTCGTAGAAATCAAATACTATTTCTGAGAGAGGCATCTCAAAGGTAAGTTCAACCCTGTCGCGCGTCAGATACACCTGGTTTTTCAGGGTGCCCCTTTTATCAATGCAGAGATTCATGATGGAACCTACATAGTCCGATTGGGTGATAACCTGTGCAACAATGTAAGGCTCCTCTATGTGATCGATATAATTAAGCGCAGGAAGTCCGGAAGGATTGTGAACATCTATCTCCTCCCCCTTTGTTGTATATACTTTAAAAGAGACGTTAGGCACCGTGGTGATCACATCCATGTCGAATTCCCGGTCGAGCCTCTCCTGTATTATCTCCATGTGGAGCAGTCCAAGGAAGCCGCACCTGAATCCGAATCCAAGTGCTGCCGAAGATTCCGGAACAAATGAAAGGGAAGCATCGTTAAGCTGCAGCTTCTCAATGGAGGTCCTCAGATCCTCATATTCATCCGCATCTACCGGGTAAATACCTGCAAAAACCATGGGCTTCACATCCTCAAAACCTGCGATGGCTTTGGAACATGGATTCCTGACATGTGTAATCGTATCCCCGACTTTCACCTCCGAGGATTCCTTGATACCTGAAATGATGTATCCCACATCCCCTGCCCCCATCTCTTCGCGGGGACTCTGCTTCATTTTAAGCACACCTATTTCCTCGGCTGCGTATTCATGACCGGTACTGAAAAACTTTACCTTGTCTCCCTTCCTTATTGTACCGTTTACAATCTTGAAATAGGCTATAATTCCCCTGAAGGAATTGAATATTGAATCAAAAATAAGTGCCTGCAGAGGGGCCTCGGGATCACCTGCGGGAGGCGGGACGGTGTTCACTATCCGTTCAAGGATAGTGTCGATGCCCATGCCGGTCTTTGCACTTGCCTCAATAATATCTTCCCTTTTGCATCCGACCAGATCAACAATCTGATCCTTTACATCCTCGGGCATAGCATTTGCCATGTCCATTTTGTTAAGCACAGGGATTATCTCAAGGTCGTGATCTATTGCCATGTACAGGTTTGAAATCGTCTGGGCCTGGATTCCCTGGGTGGCATCAATTACAAGGAGCGCTCCTTCACAGGAGGCAATTGACCGGGACACCTCGTAGGAGAAATCAACATGGCCGGGCGTATCAATGAGATTCAGAAAATACTCCTCGCCGTCGTGGATGTATTCCATCTGAATTGCATGGCTTTTTATAGTAATTCCCCTCTCCCTCTCGAGATCCATGTTGTCGAGCACCTGATTCTGGAATTCCCTTTCATTTACCGTATTGGTTTTTTCAAGGAGACGATCGGCCAGGGTACTTTTCCCATGGTCGATATGTGCTATGATACAGAAGTTTCTGATTCGGTGCATCCGGCTGATAATCTGAAAAACAGGTGCAAATATATAAAATAATAAAATTCAAAAATTATAAATACGTAGAGCCAAGGCATGCCTTGGCTCTACAATTCAAATAAAATACAATTCAAATAAAATACAATTCAAATGCATTACAATTCGAATGCATTACAATTCGAATGCAAATAACATCATTTATTAATAAGGCATTCCTCCACCCATTCCCTGAGGCGGCATCGGAGGCTGTTTTTCTTCTTTCTCATCAACAATAACTGCTTCGGTTGTAAGGAACATTCCGGCAACTGATGCAGCATTCTCGAGAGCAACCCTTACTACCTTTACAGGATCAATTACACCTGAATCATAGAGTTTCTCGAATTTATCAGTCTGGGCATTGTAACCATAGTCACCCTTGCCTCCCTTGACGGCCTGAACTATAACAGCGCCTTCCCTGCCTGCATTCAGAGCTATCTGGCGGAGAGGCTCCTCAATAGCACGTTTGATTATCTCGATACCGGTCGTCTGGTCTTCATTGTCACCCTTGAGTTTTTCAAGTGAAGCAATAGCGCGGATGTATGCCACACCGCCGCCCGGGACTGTTCCTTCCTCGATAGCTGCGCGGGTTGCGTGAAGTGAATCATCAACACGGTCTTTCTTATTCTTCATTTCAACTTCCGAAGCTGCACCTATATAAAGGACTGCAACGCCGCCTG
>JAVEXG010000148.1:0-8137 GCA_034004115.1 Bacteroidales bacterium
TTGCTCCGGAATCAGATATGGCAAGCAGTTGTCTGAAAAAATCCTGAACGAACTTTTCAAATTCTGCCGGATCTTCCGGCGTTTTGTTAAGCCGGTATTTCAGTACAAAGGCCGTAATTCCCTTTTTAGTCAGCCATTCTGCAACCTCTGTACCTTCACTGGAGTAAGAAAGCCATACATTTCCTCCTCCGGGGCATACAATAACAGCCGTTCCCGTTGAAACCGATTTCTCTGGCATGAAAACCTCCAGGGCAGGATCGACGACATTACGGATCATGAATCCGTTTCCTGCCCATGGCGATTTTGTAAGGATCTCCTTGTAATTCCAGTCTTCTGATCCCGGAGCCTTACCTTCATAAAGACGTACTATCTTCTGCGAAAGAAGGCTTTGGCCAATGAAGAGAACACAGCACAGTGAAAAAAGCAGTTTTCTCATTATCAGATAATTTAAACCTGTATTAATTTCAGGAAGTAAGTTTTTCTACACTCCTGATTTGCTGACAAGAACCACCGGGCCCATCAGTCCTGATGGAAGCAAAGGTGCGTCCGCCCTGTAGAACCGCATGGTTGTATAGGTGATTTTCTCTCCGGCATCAGGCTGCTGGTCGCCGATAAGCCTGTTGACCCAGAGGTTGATCACCTTGATCTCAAGGGTGTTTTCTCCTTCTTTGAGAGCCTCCGTTACATTCACACGGAACGGAGTTTTCCAGACAATTCCCAGAGACTGACCGTTGACCATCACTTCTGCAAGGTTCTTAACACTGCCCAGATCGAGCCAAAGCTCAGACCCTTCGCTGAACCATTCTGCCGGAGCGCTGAGAGTTTTTACATAAATACCCGTGCCTGAGAAGTATTTTATTCCTTTATCCGGATTCTCATTCCATGGTGTGAGCGATTCAAATGTAGCTTCCGCTGGCGCTCCCCCCTTTTCCTGGAATTTCACAGTCCAGGGTCCTTCAATGGATGCAAGCTGTTTTTCCACCGGTGCGGGGATTGATAATGAAGCCTTGCGTGCCTTGTTGCGGAAGACCACGAAAACGGCATCCTCTGCTTCCAGATGCAATGGGACTCTGGTAATTTCTTCACTTATGGAGTATGATACCTTTTCAATCCTGCCTGTCTCCGGATGCCAGATCTCCGCTTCTTTCCCTGTAACCCTGAATTCAGCCTCGATGTCCTGTACAGCCGCTTTTCGGTTGTTTACCCAGTAGAAGTCAGCATTGCCGGTTTTGCGGTGGACAAACATAAGTCTGGTGTCATTTTCTGGCTTTGAATACGAAAAATCAGGAATTATCTTCATTGCTTCAAGAGCCTCACCAGCCTTCATACCGGCCAATACCTTACCTTTTCCGATTAAGTTTTCGCCTTTTTCATTTGCCCACAACCTGTCGGCAATGGTAACGAACTCAGAGGCGTCATCACTCAGGCTGGGCGTTGCAACCGGTTTGTCTCCCGCAACAACAGCTCCGGCATTCACCAGTTCGTCAATCTTTTTAAGAACAGGAAGAGTCATGTAGCGGGCATTTTCATCCAGGACAAGCAGTCTGTAGGTTGTACCGGCAGGAGTGGTTATATTTCCTTTTTCCACACCAAGCACATTCACCAGTGCATCAGCATTTACAAAGTCGTAGTTGTATCCTTTGGGAACATCAGGAAGCTTCTCGTGGTACAGGGCAGTAACATTGTTGTCCTCGCCATAGTACCAGGCAACATCAGCTATGAAATCGCCCTGCTGAAGCATCCATGAACTCCTGGCCAGGTAGTCGATCCATGCTCCTGCCTGTTCGGCCCATGTCTCATGACGGGTGAACCACTGTCCGAACGGCCCGAGACCGAGTCCGGGTATTTTATCATTGACGGGTTGGTGAGGCGAACAGTGTATTACGAAACGGTTAAGCCCGTTAGCCATTTCCATGTCGGCGGTGGGTTTCAGTTTTTCTGGAGAATAGCTCCATGCGTTCATGATGGCTGTAAGTGATTCGGCAGCAACATATTTATGTCCGTAGATATGGGATACGGATGCCGATTCACGGACGTCAGCTTTGTACCGAGTGGCGACCTCAGTGCCGGGATCCAGTCCTCCGGGTGTCCATGTTGCACTCATCGGAATTGCTGCATTCTTTTTCACTTCCATCCCGTCGCCAATAAAGGCACGACCGCTCTCATGCGACTCAGAATAGCGGGCCATTCCTCTCTCCTTTAATATTTCAGTAAGGTTGTCGTAATGGTTCTGAGTTGTCAGGTCCCCGATTGTCTTCCGGAAGTCCCAAAGGAAACGTTCGCTCGATTCAGCGTTTTCAACAATATGTCCTGTAAGGACGGGTATCCATTGTATCATGTCATAACCTCTCCTTGCAAGGAATTCCGCCATCATATTGTCAGTCCAGTTTTGTGTTCCTGCTTCCCAGCTGTCAGTGATGACGTACTGCAGTCCTTTTTCACCCATCAGCCCGCCGGTTGCATCCTTGTACTGGTCGAGATAGTTGGTGAAGTATGACCTGACGTGTTCAGCGCTAAGTTTATCAACCTCCAGTCCGGTGGCTTCGGGAGAAGCCGGCGAATTCTGGTGTCCGGTAAGAGAATATCCAAGCCTGATTATTGCCCATTTCCCGGCAGGCGGGGTCCATTCAAGGGAGCCGTCTGCTTTCATCATCGAAGTCAGGTTGACCACATCATCCTTTTTCACCGCATCATTAGGGTCAACTTCGGGTGTCGGTGCTGTATAGAGGTCTGTGGCAGCGGCGAAGGCGGCTTTTTCCTCGAAACGGTGAATTCGCTTTACCGTGTGAAGAACCAGCTCCGCCACTTCAACTCCCTGCGGGCCCCTGAGCATGGCCGCATTGATTCCGAACATCTCGCCGAGATCACCCGGGTCCTGCCCGGCAAAGGGAGATGCCTCGGGCGCCTTCCATGTAAAGCGGAAATATCTTGCGGTAGCAGGATCGAAGGACAGTGTTTTCTGGTTTACGCCTCCAGTTACAATATCTGTTACCTTGCTGAAGGTCTTGCCGTCGTCACCGGCTTCAAGTGTACGGCTGGTGGCATCAGCACCGAAGCCGAACGAACCCGGATTGCCACCTCCAAGAATTGTAAGGGCCTGGATAGTAACAGGTTCATTGAATGTGAACTGAATCCATGAGTTTTCCCCGGGTTTGTTGTAGGGCAACAATGTTGAGGTAGCCAGATCGCCGTCAGTGAGGGCAGCCAGATTGAACCGGCCGCCGCTGGAGGTCAACACAGGCTTTAGCTCGGTCATTGACAGGTCTGCCTCAGGCAGCCGGAAGGCCACAACTGCAGCATCAGCATAGTATTCAGGGATTGGAGCCGGGCTGCCTTCTGCCATGGAGTATCTTGCACCCATTGAAAGATTCTGGAATGCACCCGTTGTCGAGGGAGGTTTAGGGAGAGTGCCGTTGAAAGACTTCCCGCCTTCCACCCTGGTTTCACTCCAGACAAATTTCTTCATTGCCTGTTCGGGCTTTACCCACGGACCTCCGCTCTCGCTCCAGCCTGGAGAACCGGCAATAGCCATCTCGAGACCGAGTGAATCAGCCAGCTTCGTTGCATGAAGGAAGGCTTCCTTCCATTCGGGTGTCATGTACACAAGTCTCTTATCAACGATCTTCGGTGTGGCCAGTGCAGCGTCAAAATTCTGGAAACCACCGATGCCCACCCGTTTCATCCATTCAAGGTCGGCGCTTATTCCCTCCTTGCTTATGTTACCGTTCATCCAGTGCCACCAGACACGTGGCGCAGCCTCATGAGGCGGATTGATGAAACCCTTTTCTACCAGGGTGAAATCATCGTTTGAAGGTCCCTTGCACATCACAGCTGTGAGGCAAATGATTATGCCGGCAAGTGCGAATGAAGATACCTTTCTGCTTTTCAGGCGTACAACACTTAAAGACATGTGATTGTTTTTTGGTTAAGTTCAGGTCGAGGTTATAAATATAGTGAATTCCTGGTTTTCCACATGGGTTTCCGGGAAATCAAATCGTTCAAAAACAAAGGGGATGCGGGATAACCTGCAACGATATGGTGTTTGGAAGGGCGTTAAGGTGTTAAGGCATGACGGCATTAAGGCATGACGGTATGAAGGTATTCGCCTCACGCCTCACGCCTTACGCCTTGTGTCTTATCAGTTGACTGTATACAGCGTCAGCGATTCAACATCCTTTATAAATATCCTGTTGCCCGAAACGATCGGGTGTGAATAAATCCCGCTTTCTGCAAGCTTAAGCTGGACTACCTTGTTGAATTTCTGTCCGTCGGGTTTTAAAACTACAAAGTGTGAATTGCTTGTCACGACAATCAGAACCTGACCTGCATCAACTATGGATCCGAAATTCTGAAGTGCTGACTCGTCCGTCCAGGTTGTTTTTCCTGTTCCGGCGTTGATGCAAAACAACCTGCTCTGACTCGAAATTCCGTAAAGAAATCCATCCTTCAGAACGGGAGTGTTGTAGACTGTTGTGAATTCCGGATTGCTCCAGAGTTTGGTTACAGTGTAGGTACTGCCCGCTTTTTTTATCCCGGCGGCATTGACACCGTTGTTTAACCCGGTATAATATAGTTTGTTTCCGTCAGCAACCGGCGACGCGGCATTGTTTACCCTGCCTGTTCCAACCGGAGTGTCAAGTTCCCAGAGCTGTTTGCCGTCCGTCAGGCTGAAACTTACAATTTTTGTCTGTGCCTGGAATACAACCTGACTGGTCCCGTCAATAGTCATCAAAACGGGAGAACCATAAGGCGGGGCTTCTCCTTCAACTTTCCATTTCACGGATCCTGTGGCCAGGTCGAAGGCAATAAAAGTTCCTGTTTTTGGACCTCCGAGATGTGCATAGCAGACACCCGAGCTGATCACCGGCGACATCCCCGTGAAAAACTGCGGAACCTGACCTTTATAGGCTTCATTCCGCCAGAGGAGCTTGCCGTTTGCAGCGTCAAAACAGGCAATGTCACCCCCAACACCAACGGCAACCGCTTTTCCTTCGGCAACGGCAACAGAGCTTCTGGGTCCGGGATGAGAAGCTGCAGGGCCTGTTACGGTAGTGGCCGGATATGCGGCTGACTGCCACAACTGTTTCCCTGAAGCAGCATCAACGCACTGAAGGACTTCATTTTCACCAACTTTTGAGTAAATATAAATCCTGTCTTTCACCAGGGCGGGAGTTGCATCTCCAAGACCCACTGTCACCTTCCATTTTTGGGTAAGCTGCTGCGGCCAGACAGCCGGATTCTGGAATTCTGTGACCTTGCCATCGCGGTTAGCGCCCCTCCATTGAGGCCAGTCCTGAGCATGGATAACAAGTGCTGTCATCAATAAGACCAGGCATGTTGCTGAAAAACGGTTGATCAGTGTTTTCATATTTGCGTGAGTTTTGGTTCCTGAATAGAAATACTGACATAAAGTAACACTTTTATTCAAAGGGAGTCAATAGAATTTAGTTAAAACTGCACCCCGGCTCTCATGTTCAGCATTCCGGCAAGACGTTATACAAACAACAGGCAGAGCAGTATAAAGGTAACGGCTCCCAGCCCTGCCACCATTAGTCCTCTGGTCCTTTTTTTCGTCATGAAGAATATCATTATGAAACCTGAAAGTGATATAACAATCAGAATGGCAGCGGTGATATCAATTATCGCATTCCATTTGATCCCGGTATAGCTCCCCTTATGCAGGTCGTTCATGGCTGCAATTAAACCTGCTGATGTGGCTACCAGCTCATAGGTGCCTGTTGACCGGTCAATCATGCCGTATGCTGTATACCCGGGACCGTCGAATGCCAGGGAGCATTCTGATTCCGAGATCCTGAATTCAGTCAGGTTACCCCTGACCTTGTGCTGATCCCTGACATATTCCACTATCCTTGTTTTCTCAACTGATGCGGTATCTGTTCCGGCAACCCATGCCGGATCAATTGTCCCCTTGAGCTTTTCAACCTTCTGCCGGTTTTCTGTCCAGGAAGGATGGTTCAGGGTTATTCCGGTGAATGCAAAGAAGAATAGCGCGGCAAAACTGAACATCGAAAGATAAAGATGAATCCAGCGGGTCCAGCCACAGAACGATTTCTTTTCCATTATTTAGATGAAGTAATTTCCGGATTCACTTTTACGTACTCTATGACAGCCATGGCAATTTCAATGCCTCCTTCCAGATCGATCCGTTTCGGTTCTTCATTCAGCTCAATCTCCCTGCTTATCAGCTGATATGTTCCCCTTTCACGGGCAGCTTCGATATGCACAGTATATTTTCCGGCCTCCACAGGAATTCCGTTGTCATCTTTCAGATCCCATTTCAGTGTATATTTCCCTGCAGAACGGGTAGCGCCAGTTACTGCATCTGTGAAATCCGGCTTCTGTGCTTTCTCGAAATGCTTTGCATACCAGCGTTTTAAATCCGGAAGCCAGCGGTTGTTATTATACCAGAGTGCCAGGGTGCGGACGGATTCGGATTTTTCGTTTTCCACCCACACGGCGACAAAAGGTCTCAGGGATCTGCCTTCGAAGCGCGACAGCTCGAAATCAATGTTAAGTTCAAAATCCCGGACCGGGTCGGCGGTAATTGTCTGCAACCTGCCGGATTCACTTTCAGGACCGGAGGAGTTAAGTATGTCGGAAGACGTTCCCAGGACCAGTATAGTCGCGAGAAAAACTGTATAAAGTATTTTCATTTTTATTTTTTTATGGGTCAAAATTATTCTTTTACCATGCTCTGTTTCTTAAAAACAGCTGAAGCATCAAAAATGTTATCTGAACCTGTCTTACTGACATCTGAACTATCCTAATTATTCCCGGGGGTAAGGAATGTGATAAATGAAACTGAGTATGCATGCTATCGATTCAACCCCTTAAAAAAGAGGTTCAGGCATTCATTATGCTGTTTGACGCATAATAACTCACACGGTAGCCGGCAATTTTTATCTTTGCATCTGGTTTTTTTATTTTTGAATTGAATTATTACATTATCAGTACTTTCCGGAACCAATGGAAACAAAATCAATCAGGCAGTATTTTCTAATTGTTATCCTTCTTTCCTTTGCGATTGCCCTGACCATTCGTTTTCCGATGATCATGAACATGCTTTTTGATGATGGCAGCAGAACCGGAGGGAGCGGGCATCATCACAGGGAGCTGACTCCTGATTTTGCGCACTTCATTGTTGACACTGCCATAACATTCCTTGTAGCGCTTGTGATGTTCATGATGAATTATTTCATACTTAAACCTAATGATAAGCATAGTAAGCTGACTGCATTCAGGATTATGCTGGCAATTGGTCTGACAATTTTCCTTGTAACCGTGCTGAGTTATTTCCTCTTTTCCATCTCCAGTATTTTTGATCCTCGTCCTCCGGGCCGCGGGCGGAGAAGTGAATTCCAGTTAACTAACTTTTTTGTTTCAACACTTGTAGTAGGATGTGTTCTCATAATAAGGCTTGTCTTTCAGAAGCAGAGTATCAAGCTTGAGTTTGAAGAGCTTAAGAGGGAAGCTCTTCAAAGTCAGTATGAATCATTAAAGAATCAGCTCAGTCCTCATTTTCTTTTCAATTCTCTTACAGCGTTGAAAATTTTGATTCAGGAAGCCCCCGACAAAGCCCAGAACTATGTTAATTCTCTTTCAAAAGCGCTTCGGTACACATTGCAGAGTAATGAAAAACAACTTGTTACGCTGCAGGAAGAGATGGAATTCATGGATTCGTATGTTTACCTTATCAGGATGAGGTATGACACCAATCTTAGTGTCAACAAGGAAATTGATGAGGACCTTCTTTTGTATAAGCTGCCGCCGCTGACCATTCAGACTCTTGTCGAAAATGCAATAAAGCACAACGAGATAAGCAAACGAAAGCCTCTTAAAATCGATATTGTTACTACCGGGAAGGAAAGTCTTTTTGTTAGAAATAATATTCAGAGGAAATTTACTGAGGAAAGTGGTACGGGACTGGGGCTTTCAAATCTCTCAAAACAATTCGGGATTCTTATTGGAAAAGATATAACAATTACCAGGACCGATGAATTTTTCACTGTTGAAATACCTCTTGTCAAATAGCTTATAATGAAAGCGTTGATTATTGAAGATGAAATCCTTGCCTCACGACATCTTAAGAAGATTCTGGATGAGGTCGGGACTATGG
>JAVEXG010000149.1:0-8105 GCA_034004115.1 Bacteroidales bacterium
CCTTGTATTTACAGGACTTAAAATGCTGTTTCAAAGAGAAGAAGCGAAGGTAGACCCTGAAAAAAATGGTCTGGTAAGGCTTTTCAGGAAGTTTTTGCCGGTAACCGATCATATGCATAACGACTCTTTCTTTGTCAGGAAGGATAAAAAAATCTATGCAACGCCATTGTTTATAGTATTGCTGATAATCGAATCGACCGATCTTATATTCGCCGTCGACAGCATTCCGGCTGTCCTTGCAATCAGCAAGGATACGTTTATCGTATTCACTTCCAATATTTTCGCAATCCTTGGTTTAAGGTCGCTTTATTTTGCAATCTCCGGAATAATGGGGCTGTTCAGATTCCTGAAGATAGGTCTTGCAGTTGTGCTTACTTTCGTCGGCCTGAAAATGCTGGCCGCTTTTTTTCATTTCGAAATCCCGGTAACTTTGTCATTGTCGATTATCGTCTCAATACTTCTTTTATCAATTCTTGCATCTGTTATAATAAAAAAGGATGATTCTCCGTCTGATATGATAAAGCAGGATAACTGATTTTTTGATCCGAAGCTTTAACTTTACTTTCAGATGTGATGACATTACGGGTAAAACTCAGAGGAAAAGGAGGGCTCTGATGATTTTGCACAAACAAAAACCGGCCACTCCGTGGCTTTTAGTAGTCCTTTTCACCATTGTTGCAGTAAGTAGTATCTTGCTGGGAATCTTCTATTACAGAAGCCATAAAAGAAGCCTTGTAAGGGATACGGGACTTGAGCTTTCGGCAATAGCCGACCTTAAAGTGAATCAGATTGCCCAATGGAGAAATGAACGACTTGGGGATGCGAGACTGATTGGAGGGAACACTCCACTTGTAAGGCTCCTTTACAATTACCTTCATGAAAAGAATCCGTCAGAGCTTTACCCTGATGTTGCGGCTAGTCTGAAGTCGATAGCTGTTTATGACGAATACAAAAATGTTTATCTCATAGATTCGCTGGGCAGGGTTAGGGGCAATTTTCCGGGTAATGACAGCCTTTATGATGAAAATCTTAAAGAAATTTTTCCGGAACTGCTTGAGCTCCGGACGGGTATACTCACTGATTTTTTCAGGGCAATGAATATTTCTCCAGTCTATATGAACCTGGCGATCCCTCTGGTAAACACGTGGCGCAATGACTCATCGGCATTTGGTTTGCTTCTGATTAAAATCGATCCATCAGAGGTACTTTATCCCCTTTTGCAAACCTGGCCTGTCCCGGGAAAAACAACCGAGTCGCTACTGGCAATGCAGGACGGTAATGAGGTAATATATCTGAGTGAGCTCAGGTTCAGGAAGAACTCGGAACTTGAGCTCAGGAAGCCCGTTTCAGCCGAGAAACTGCCCGCAGCCATGGCTGCCAGGGGTGAAAAGGCAACAGCCGATGGGATCGACTACAGGGGAGCACCGGTTATTGCCTCCATGAGAAAGGTTCCGGGATCGCCCTGGTTTCTTGTCGCAAAGGTAAATCACAGTGAGGTCTTCACCGCATTGAACGACCAGATGACAATGATCGTCATTATCATAATACTTTTTATTCTTACAATAGGCATGCTTCTCGGCATCATCGAATGGAATGAGAACGCCCGGTTCTATCGTGAAAAATATGAAGCCGAGCTGGACAGACTCGCCCTCAGGAAGCATTTCGACTATATTCTCAAGTATGCCAACGACATAATATTTCTCACCGACAGGAATATGACGATTATCGAGGCAAACGACAGGGCATTTGAGGCTTATCAGCGAACCAGGGAGGAACTCCTGGGTATGAGTCTTTATAAAATCAGATCACCGGAAGCTCTGAAAACCCTCGAAGTTGAAAGCCAGATACTGGAGGAAAGGGGATATGCAACTTACGAAACTGTTCATGTAAGGAAGGACGGCACGTTAATGCCTTTGGAGATAAGCGCCAGAAAGGTTGAAATTGAAGGAGTGAAATATTTCCAGGCAATTTGCAGGGATATTACAGAGCGCAAACAGGCGGAAGAGACTCTCAGGGAGAGCGAGGATAGGTTCAGGAAGATTTTTGAGGAGAGCCCGATAAGCATTGTAATGACCGGAAAGGACATGGCCATAATAAGAGCAAACTCTTCATTCTGTAAAATGATGGGTTATAAGGAAGATGAGTTGAAGTCGGTGCCTCTGAAAAGCTTTACCCATCCTGATTATGCGGCTGGCGACGATGTTGCCCTTTTGCGCCTTGTGGCCGAAGAGATACCTGTTTACCATACCGAAAACAGGTTTATCCGGAAAGACCTTAGTGAAATCTGGGGTTCGGCAACAATAAGTATAATCAGGAATAACAACGATGAGGTGCAATATTTCCTCGCGATGATCGAGGATATAACCCAAAGGAAGCAGGCCGAGTCTGAGCTGATAGCAGCAAAGGAGAAAGCCGAGGAGAGTGACCGGCTGAAGACGGCCTTCCTTCATAATGTGTCCCATGAGATCAGGACTCCCATGAATGCAATTATAGGCTTTTCAGCTCTGCTTAATGAACCCGACATCACAGAAATAGAAAGGCGTCAGTATATCGACATTATTTTTCAGAGCGGGAGCCAGCTTCTGTCGATAATAAATGATATAGTTGATATTGCAAATGTCGAGAGCGGACAGGTGAGGCTTAATTTAAAGGAGATGAGCCTGAATGCAGCCATGCGAAGCCTCCATGAGCAATTCAGCTACAAGGGAAAGTCGGATCTTCTTAAAATAGGCCTTAAGAAGGGTCTGCCCGATGAGGAGTCAAAAATAGTTACTGATGGCACCAAACTGATCCAGATTCTCTCAAACCTGATCAGTAATGCTGTCAAGTTTACAAAAGAGGGTTCGGTTAACTTCGGCTATACTCTTAAGGATGGAAATCTGGAATTCTACGTAAAGGACACCGGTATAGGTATTCCGAAGGAGCATCACAAGAAGATTTTTGAGAGGTTCTTCCAGGTTGACAATGTTATTTCAAGGAAATTCGGAGGAACCGGATTAGGTCTGTCTATCTGCAAAGCATATGTTGAACTTCTCGGCGGAAAGATCTGGGTAAGCTCCGAATCAGGACACGGAACAGACTTCCGTTTCACTCTTCCTTACAAGAGTTCAGGGGGTCAGAAAAAAACGCTGTGAACAGGTACCTGCAATAAAATGCAACAAATTGCTGGTCAGATCGTTTATAAGTAAGAAAATTCAAATGCAGCTAAAGTGGCATAGTATTTGACGGATTTTCGTACTTTTATATCTGAATTCAATGACACGCTAAAGGCTTCCTGCTTCTTACAAACATCTGACTATGAAAAAGCGTTCGTACTTCTTAAAAATCATTGCCATAACCTTTCTGGCGCTCTTATTTAAGAGCTGTGTTATTCTGAAATTACCTGAAGTGACAACCGGTCAGGTGACAGAAATAGGGCCCACCACAGCCATTGGAGGAGGTGATGTTACAAGTGACGGAAATGCTGACATAATGGTGAGAGGTGTTTGCTGGGATACACGTAAATCGCCTGATCTCGAGGATGACAGAACAACTGACGGGTATGGTACGGGTCAGTTTACAAGCAATATCACAGGCCTTCTCCCGGAAACCACTTATTTTTTGAGAGCTTATGCGGTAAACAGCGAAGGCACATCTTACGGTAACCAGGTTACATTTACAACCACTCTTTATGCGCCTCCTGAGCTTACTACACGAGCCGTGACAAGGATTACACAGACCACGGCATCTTCAGGCGGAGAAATTACAAATGATGGCGGGATTCCGGTCGATGAAAGGGGGGTGTGCTGGAGCAGTACAAAACCTCTCCCCGATATTACCGACTCAAAAACCACTGATGGATCGGGATCGGGAGGATTTGAAAGCAGTCTGTCCGGATTGACGGGTAACACAACATATTATGTGAGGGCCTACGCCACTAACGAACAGGGAACCGGGTATGGAGCTGCTGTGCAGTTCAAGACAGGCCCACTTCCTCCAATTGTAACGACTGCTGTAATAAATCCCACATCTCCTTCAACAGCGACAGGTGGTGGTCACGTAACCGGCGACGGTGGTTCGGCTGTTACCTCCAGGGGAGTTTGCTGGAGCACTACTGCCAATCCGACTGTTGCCAACAGCCGAACGACCGATGGAACTGGTATCGGCCCGTTTGATAGCAATCTGGGTTCCCTTACCCCAAATACAACCTATCATGTCAGGGCATATGCCACCAACAGCGCCGGTACTTCCTATGGTGCAGACAGGGAGTTTACCACTGATCCGCTCACAGTGAACGATATTGACGGGAATACCTACGAAGTTGTCAGGATTGGGACACAACTATGGATGGCAGAAAACCTGATGACCACCAGACTGCATGACGGGACTCCGATTCAACTTACTGAGGCAGCCGGAGACTGGGCTTCGCTTTCCCAGGGAGGATATTGCTGGTACGGGAACAATAGTGCCAACGGTGATACATACGGAGCCCTTTACAACTGGAATGCTGTCAGTTCCGGGATATTATGCCCGGCCGGCTGGCATGTTTCCACGGATAACGACTGGCTCACAATGAAGGATTTCCTGAGCGGAGAGCTGGTTGCCGGAGGTAAACTGAAAGAGACGGGTACTTCGCACTGGGTCAACCCGAACACAGGAGCTACCGACGAGTTTGACTTTACGGCTCTGCCCGGTGGCTGGCGCACCGACGCCGGCACCTTCCAGGGGTTGCGTAACATTGGATACTGGTGGACATCCACACCGATCGTACCAAATGCCTGGTACCGTCATATACAGAATGACAGTGAAAAACTTTTCAGAGTTTATGCTGGTCATAATTATGGAATGTCTGTGAGGTGTGTCAAGGACTGATACTCCTGATTATTATATAGTTTTTTATTGAAAGGATCTTTGGCGGATGAAAGCCGGAAACGCAGGGGCATAGTTTAACTTATGCTTCAGGTGTTTAGATGACAGGCTCCCGTTAAGTAACCGCGGAAATGATGTTATGTTTTCAGCATTTAAGCTTTTTCCCGATTACACAATTATTCGCAGAAAATTTAGTTTAAAAGGAATATGTAATTCTAAAAATTGATGAAAAGAAAATTCAGGATTTCAAACGTTCTGCTGATTTCGCTATATCTGTCAGCAGTTTTCATTTTATCCGGATGCAAGAAAGATCCGGTTTTACCCACAATAGCAACAGTCGCACCGGCAAACATTACATCCGCTTCAGCCACTGCCGGAGGTAATATTACATCCGATGGCAGGGCTTTGGTTACGGAAAGAGGTATCTGCTGGGCATTAACTGCCAATCCGACTGTTGATAATGACAAGATTGCCTCCGGAACCGGTGATGGTATTTTTTCAGCTGATATAACAGGACTGCACTTAGCGACCACCTATCATGTAAGAGCCTATGCAATAAACAGTGTAGGAACTGCTTATGGCGAGGATAAGGAGTTCACAACCCTTGCTCTGACTCCGGCTGTTACAACCAGGGAGATCGGAGCGGTGTCGTGGACAACTGCCACATCAGGCGGAATCAACATTTCGGATGGAGGTTCCGCAATCACAGCCAGGGGAGTCTGCTGGGGAACCTCTTCAGGTCCGGTAGTTGGCGGTTCTCACTCTGAAGACGGTTCAGGGACAAGCGCCTTTGTAAGCAATCTGACAAACCTTACTGCAAATACAGTATATTATGTAAGGGCCTATGCAACAAACAGTATGGGGACCACCTATGGCAATGAACTTTCTTTCAGGACTTCGCCCGTTACCGTGCCTTCCCTTACAACTGATGCAGCGACAGGGATCACCCTTGATGCAGCGGTATCGGGAGGGAGAAGCATCATTTCAAACGGAGGTGACATTACTGAAAAGGGTGTCTGCTGGGATACCAATCCAAACCCCACTACTTCAGACTTTTCATCATCCGCAGGATCCGGAACCGGAAACTTTTCCGCTGACATTGAAGGACTGAATCCTTCTACAATTTATTATGTAAGAGCTTACGCCAGGAATAGCGCAGGTTTCGGATACGGTCCTCAGATGACTTTCTCTACAAGTGCATCGGACATTGACGACAACGTTTACAGGACAGTAATTATCGGAGATCAGTTGTGGATGCAGTCGGACCTAAGGACGACCCATTTTAGTGGAGGAAGTGCCATACCTTTTGTGGAAGACGATGAGGAATGGCTGAATCTTACAACATATGCCTGTTGCTGGTATAACAACACTCCTCCTGCTGCCGGAAGTGGATATGGACTGATTTATAACTGGTATGCTGTTGAAACAGAAGCTTTATGTCCGACCGGATGGCATGTGCCGACAGATGAGGAATTCAAGGTTCTTGAAAGACATCTTGGAATGACTCCGGCACAATATGATGGCACAGGCTGGAGAGGTACAGATCAGGGCAGCCAGATGAAGAGTACCTCATCCTTAGCATGGGTTCCATCGACCGGCACAAACTCAAGCGGGTTCACAGCCCTTGGAGAGGGTTACCGGTACGGTGTTCTGGGCAAGTTTGCAGATTATGGCACTGTGGGTTACTGGTGGACTTCAACTTTGCACTGGGATACAACAAAAGCGCTCTATCGTCGTTTAGACAGTATTGAAGCCAGGATATACAGGGAAGGAGTAATCTTTGCCGGAGGGAAATCGGTGAGATGTATTAAGGATTAATGTTAATAGCAGATATTCAAATAATTAGAAGAGAATTATATAGACAGACAAACCAGTTTATATTTATTTAAACCAACTTTAAATCCACTTACATTATGAAGAAAGCATTGAATTTTCTTGTTTTAATCGTTCTTCTGGCAGGTGTTGCAACTCTCAACAGCTGTAAGAAGGAGGAGATCCCTGTGGTGACTACCACTGTGGTCAGCGGAGTAACAACAACCACAGCAGTTTCAGGTGGTAATGTAACCGACGACGGCGGTGCGGATGTTACTGCCAGGGGTGTCTGCTGGGGAACGGCAGCAAATCCTACTGTTTCAGGCTCAAAGACCACTGATGGTACAGGGACAGGTTCATTTTCAAGCAACCTTACCGGTCTGACACCGGGTACAAAATATTATGTGAGAGCCTATGCCACTAACAGTGTAGGAACCGCTTATGGCAATGAGGTTGAATTCACGGCAACCGCTATAGCCGGAGCAACAGTAACAACTGCTGCAGTAACGGTCATCAGCTACACAACAGCTACCGCGGGTGGTAATGTTACAGCAACCGGCGGGGGTACTGTGACCGCAAAGGGTGTTTGCTATGGTTTGACTGCCAATCCTGATATTTCAGGTCCGCACACCACTGATGGAACAGGTGCAGGTGAGTTCACCAGCCCTCTCTCAGGTCTGACATCCGGTGTCAAATACTTTGTCAGGGCTTACGCTACCAATGACGCAGGGACTCAATACGGAACTCAGGTTGAATTTACCACACTCGCTGTGGCTGAACCGGATCTATCAACCGGCGCAGTAAGTTTAATCACCGACGTTTCGGCAACGGTTGGCGGTAATGTTACTGCAGACAATGGTGGAGCAATAGACGAAAGAGGTATTTGCTGGGGCACTGCTGCAAATCCTACAGTTGAAGATAACTTTATCGCAGCTGATCTTGGTGACGGTACGGGTGACTTTTCTGCTAACCTCGCCAATCTGGTAATGGGCACAACATATTACGTAAGGGCCTATGCTGAAAATTCTGCTGGTACAAGCTACGGCGACCAGGTTACATTTAACACCCTTCTCAGGGATGTCGAAGATAATCTCTATGAAGTTGTAAGAATAGGATCGGCACTGTGGATGGCAGAGAACCTTGCCACCGCCACCTTTAATGATGACACTCCAATACCACCGGCAGCAACAGATGCTGCATGGGCAGCCCTTACAGGTCCCGGATATTGCTGGTATGAAGACAACGAAGATATAAATAAGCCCTTGTACGGAGCACTTTATAATTGGTTTGCAGCTAGTAATGCAGAGTTGTGTCCTGACGGTTGGCATGTGGCCAGTGATGATGATTTTCTGGCTTTAGAAATGTCGCTCGGAATGTCTCAGGCAGTTGCTGAACAAGAAGGATGGCGGGGAGAGGATGAAGGGACTCAGATGAAGAGTACAACA
>JAVEXG010000022.1:0-15912 GCA_034004115.1 Bacteroidales bacterium
TAGCCAGGAGAAACCATTCCTGTCTGACATCTGGTCATATCTGGAGAACCCTGCAGTATTTGAGCTTAACCAGGTTGAGGGGCATGTTCCCCTGGTTCCGTACATGAACATCGACCAATCCCTTTCAGGAAGTCCTGTCAGAAGTCCGTACCGATTGTCGCTCAACGGAATATGGAAATTCCATTATTCAGATACTCCTGAGGGAGTGATATCAGACTTCTTCTCTGAGCGGTTCAACGACAAAAAGTGGGACACAATCAGGGTGCCTTCGAACTGGGAGATGAAGGGATATGGCGACCCTTTGTTCAGGAATGTCACAACACCCTTCAGGCCTGACCCGCCAAAGGTTCCCAGGGAATATAATCCGACAGGCTCATACCGCCGGACTTTTACTATCCCTTCAAACTGGAAGAACAGGGAAGTTTTCCTTAGAATGGAAAAAACGGCTTCGGCATCATTCGTCTGGATAAACGGCAGGGAGGTTGGTTACAATGAGGGAGGACAGGAACCTGCTGAATATAACATAACCGGATATCTGAGAAGCGGAAGGAACACAATTGCTGTTGTGGTTTACAAATACTCTGACGGCTATTACCTTGAAAACCAGGATTACTGGAGACTAGCAGGCATCTTTGATGATGTCTGGCTTTTCGCGGCTCCAAAGACCCATATCTTCGACTGGGTGGCTACAACCGACCTTGATGGCACTTACACCGATGCAACGCTTGACCTGACTGTTGCCGTGAGAAACAATGACCGGCTTCCTGCTAATAATTTCCAGGTGCGCGCAACGCTTTACGGTCCGGAAATGAAACCGGTAAAGACGATGCTGACGGAGAAATTCACCGTCACGCCCGATTCACTGAAGAAAGTCAGAATAAGTGAAATGATTACCTCACCTGCCTTATGGTCGGCCGAAAAACCGAACCTTTACACACTGACTTTCGAGCTGCTTGGCCCTGCCGGGGTTACAGAGGCTGTATCAGGACGGATTGGTTTTAAGGAAACCGAAATCAGGGATCAGGTATTTTATCTCAACGGCAAACCTGTAAAACTGAACGGCACAAACAGCCATATGCAGCACCCGGTTACCGGCCACACAATGGATGAGGCAACCATCAGAAAGGATATGGATATTTTTAAGAAGTTCAATATCAATTGCGTCAGGACCTCACACTATCCGCCGGTGACAAGATATCTTGAGCTTGCCGACGAATACGGAATTTACGTTGTTGATGAGACCGGCGACGAGGCTCACGCAACCGAGTATCTTTCAAGAAATGCCGAATGGGAATTGATGTATCGCGAAAGAGCCAGAAAGATGGTGCTTCGCGACCGCAATCATCCTTCTGTGCTGTTCTGGAGCGCAGGCAATGAAAGCGGCGAAGGGGAGAACATTTGTGCAGTTATAGATGAAGGCAGGAAATACGACATGACCCGGTACTGGATGTATGGAGGCAACGCTTTTGCACACCGCTGCGAGGAGATAATCGGTCCCAGGTATCCCCAGCTGCGTGGTCTGCTTACTGAAGTCTTCAATATACCTCCATCTGAGGATCCCAGACCTTCCTTCCTCGATGAATATCTTGCAGTAACCGGAAACGGAGGCGGAGGACTCGACGATTACTGGGAGCTTTTTTACAGCAGTCCGAGGAGCATGGGCGGAGCCATCTGGGATTTTGTAAGCACCGGAATTACTGAAAAGATCCGTACCCTCAGCGACCGGTCGGGAAACAATGTTCAGGTCAATATAATGGGAAGGGCAAAGCTTGTATCGGGAAGGGAAGGTCTCGGTATCGACCTTAACGGCCACGATCAGTGGGTTGAGGTTTACAGGCATGGTGCCCTCGAAACAAGCGGCGATAAACTGTCACTTACACTCTGGGTCTATCCGCGTTCGCTGAGTTCGTCCGCCGGAACCCTCATAACAAAGGGCAACTGGCAGTACGGCATCATCCAGGTGAATAATGAAGCCCTTGAGTTCTATGTAACCACCCGGCAGAAACAGACTGTGAAGATACCTCTCCCCGAAAACTGGCTCGACAACTGGCATCATGTGACGGCACATTACGACGGCTCAGCAATATTTATCTCCATTGATGATGCTGAAAGCGAACACGTTCCGCTGACGGGAAACATAAGAAACACCCCATTCCCCGTAAATATCGGCCGAAATGCGGAAACCCACGGCCAGGAGACATCAGTCTATATCTGCGATGCAATTATCGATCAGGCAGGCATATTCTCAAAATACATCTCATCCGAAATCCTCAGGGATCCGACACCCGGCATCAGGCAGCAAGCTGACCTATGGCTCGATTTTGAGGAGGAAAGCATTGATGGTGAGTTCTTCAGTTATGGCATCGGCGCCAGGACATATGGCTCAATATGGCCCGACAGGCGCCCCCAGCCTGAGATGTGGCAGATAAAAAAATCGGCTCAGCCGGTAAGTGTAAAGCTGGTATCGGCCGATAAGGAACTTGTTGAAATCACAAACAGATATCTTTTCACAAACCTGAATGAGCTGGAAGCCAGGTGGTCGCTTCAGCGCAACGGCGGAATTCTTCAGCAGGCAGCAATTGACCTTGATATCGAACCCGGGGAAAAGGCAATTGTGAATATTCCCTTTGCCAGGCCTGAACCTGAGGAGGGAACCGAATACTTCCTGAATGTAAGTTTTCATCAGAAGAAAAAGGAAATGTGGGCCGACGCCGGATTTGAAATCGCATGGGACCAGATGGCTCTGCCCTGTTCAGCCCCTGCATCAGTGGAGGAGCCGGCTGAAAGAAATCCCGTTTCGTCGAAGGAATCGGGAAATGATCTTATTGTCAGCGGCAGGGATTTTGAATATGTGTTTGACAGATCGACAGGATCGATCACATCAATGAAAATCAGCGGCAGGGAGATTATAAGAAAAGGGCCCGGCCTGAATGTCTGGAGAGCACCACTGGCAAATGAAACTGATTCCTGGACATTCTGGTCGTCAAACAACAAGCACCGGACCGACGGCTACGGCAGGATGGCAGCCACCGAATGGTATTCTGCAGGAATTGATAATATGAGCTTTCTTAATATCTCATTCTCGCACGAGCAGGCCGGCGACTCAACCATAGTGGTTAAGTCGCGCAATATTTACACCACATCCAATGGAAGGGGTTCGTTCATAGACGTGTCGGAATATACTATCGATGGCAAGGGTATTCTGTCAATTAAAAACTCTGTAGTTCCGAACGGTCAGATGCCTTCATGGCTGCCCCGGATCGGTCAGCAATGGATACTTGACAAGTCACTCGACAGGGTAAGGTGGTTTGGCCGCGGACCGCAGGAGAACTATCCCGACAGGAAAAGCGGATACAGGGTGGGGATTTATGAATCGACTGTGGAAGACATGTACGAGCCCTACCTCATACCCCAGGATTACGGACTGAGAACCGACAACAGGATGGTCAGGATAACAGATGCCGAAGGGTCAGGCCTTGAGTTTACGTGTGACAAGCTGTTCAATTTCAATGTACATCCATACTCAGCTGATAATCTGACCAGGGCATTGTACACATACCAGCTCCATAATTCTGACGGGATGACGTTCAATTTCGACTATGCCACCAGCGGACTGGGTTGTACTGCTGCAGGTGTGTTCCCCGAGTACCAGGTAATGCCGGGGAGGTACGATTTTATTGTCACCGTGAAGCCGGTTTTTGCCACGGGGAATTAGTCGGACCTGCCGGGACTATTTAATTGTAACTATTCCAGCCCTTCCAGTTCGGTCTTTGCATACAAACTGGCGGATGAGAGTTCCATGGCTTTCTTCAGGTTAGCACGTGCCTCGGGAATGTTTCCCAGACCTTTGCTGCCAAGACCTTTCAGCAGATAAGCATTTGACAGCCGGGCGTAAGCTGCTTCACGTTCCCCGAACTTGGCGAAGAAATCAACCTCGCGCGTCTCACTGCGGCTTAACTGCCGGTCACCCTCCGAAATTATTTCATTGAAGGCCTTTTCAGCTTCAGTTTTATTGCCAAGCGCCAACCAGCTTAAACCCTGGTAATACCTGATGTAGCTCGAGCTCATTGTTTCCCGTGCAGTTGACATCTGGAAATACTTCCTTGCCTTCGACTTGCTGCGCATGGCTTCATATGCCGACCCTATAAAATAATCCACCTGGTAGTTCCTGTTGCCGAAACGGCTTCCGCCGGCTTCTTCCTCAGGAACCTGGGCAAGCAAAAACTGCTCAAGGGCCTTCGGATAATTCTTTTCAGCCATGAATTTTCTGCCAAGCATCAGATGGGCATCGATCATAATATCCCTTACCCTCGAACTTCCTTCCCGATAACTGAATTGTTTTCCTTCAAGATATTCAACCGCCTTCTCAGGCTTACCGGCAAGTGTCAGCACTGTAATCTGACGGGCAAAGGCATCATCTCTTGCCGTAACAACCTCATTGTTACCGTCGAAAAGGGCAAGCCTTTTTAAGACTGGAGAATTGCTCATCTCATACAGGGCATCCAGTTCCTCATAGTATACCGGTTCATTCTTATTGAGTGAGATGGCCTTTTCATAGGAGGCAATCGCTTTAACTCCGTCACCCAGATGACGGTAATAACCCCATCCGAGGTTGCGGTGGGCTATGGCAAGCAACGGATCGAGCCTTACCGAATTTTCCCAGGCTTCAATTGCTTTTGCCGGCTGCTTGTCGTAGAGCAGATTGCCAAGGTAATACAATGGTCTGGAGTCGGTCGGGTTATATTCCGAGACCGTATTCAGGACATCAATTGTTTCAAGCCTGAAGGGGAAGACATAATCGACGGGAAGCGCCGAGCCTTCCCTGAAAAGTCTTGCCGCTTCATCGCGGTTACCCTTCCTGTGGCTGATATATCCGAGGTAATATCTTACGAGAGGATTCTTGCCATTGAACCGCTTCAGGACGTCTTCTGCTTCATCCGCCAGCCCGTCGTTAAGATATGCTACAGCCAGCTCGAGGTAATTCTGAACATGATCCCTCATTTTCACAGTAATTGATTCAAGGGCCCTGGCTGTGTTCTGATCATCTCCCGATTCACGCGACAGGAGGTAAAGCTCATTGGCAATCCTGAAGTCGAGGGGATCCTCCGAGGCAGTACGGGAAATCATATCATTTGCCTCTCCTGTCCGGCCCAGCTTCCTGAGAAGTGAAGCCCTGAGAGCAATGGCGCTGTTGTTTCGCGAATTGGTTGAGAGGGATTCGTCGACTCTTTCAACGGCGCTATTATAATCTCCCCTTATAGAAGCTATTCTTGCAAGTTCGAGATATGCTGCAGAATGGAACGCATAATCCCATGTTGCACGGAACAGTGTGTCGGTTGCTTCATCAAAAAGCCCCATTGCCTTGAGTGTAAGCCCCTGCAGATAAAGAGCCTCGCAGCCGGACGGCCTTGTAAAGTCCTTTGTCAGTCTTTGAATTGCCTTTGAAAAGTGGTGTCTGGCTGCCTGATAATCGCCGTTTTTCAGGGATATGTTTCCCACCGCAGTGTTTGTGCGGATATCAAACGGATCCCTTTCAAGCGCCTCCCTGTAATAATCCATTGCGTTGAGGGTCGGGTTGTGGAACTGCTCTATCCTGCTGCCGGCAAGGAAAAGTTCCTCAACAGTCGGAATATCAGCAGGCGATGGAGGCCGTTTCACTTCCTCAGGCAGGCTGTCGGGTTTGATTACTTCAACCGGCTGGTAAGAAACCAGTATTTCTCCTGTTTCGTTGTCCTTTATTTCAGTGTACAGATCGGTAAGCTTGAAAGGACCGCCCAGCTTTATCGTAGTTGTAAAGGCTTTTTCGGGTGAAACCTCAGCTTCTCCTGAAAACACTGTCTTATCACCGTTTCTGAGAATAATGGCCGCCCTGCTTACTTTTCTTGTAAGACAATACCCGAGGAAGACCTGGTCTTTCTCCCTCGTTTCAAGGTTCACGGCTCCGTTGAGATTTGCATTCTTGAATCCTCCGATATCTTTTACCGGATACCAGTACTGGGTGATCTTCTTCACCTCATATGGCTTTATCCAGCTGTAATCGGGCTGATTGTCTGAAAAAGCACCTGTCATAATCTCAACGTAGGGTCCGTCATTCTCGGTGAGCCTGCCTTCAGTGGCCTGGCCCCTGGGCCCTGATCCCCATTCCCAGAGCTTGGCTCCCTTTACTATGTTATGGTCGCCGATATGTACAGTGCCTGTCTCCCTGCCATGGTCGTAGCCTCCCATGAAATCCTCCTTCAGGTCATGGGCAAAGAAGGAATTAGACGACGGCGAGTTTTTCCACCAGCTGATATCAACTCCCCTTGTAAAATCCTGGCCGGAATAAACCTCTGTCGAGAAGGGCCAGTTTGTGAAACTGTTCTTGGCATGGTAGGTGGCCACCGTAACACTCGGAGGAAAGATCACCTGGTAATTTTCGTTAGTATGGGCCGCAACATTGGCCCAGTAAAGGAAGGTATGCGTCAGCGAAGTGGGATTACGAATAAGAATTTCGGACCTGAAGTACGATCTTCCCGGGAATACTGTAATCCCGGCAGTCCATCTCATCCTGTGCCTGGGCTCCGTTTCGCCTATCCATATTGTTTTGCTTCCGTCGCTGTTTTCAGATGTTGTGTAATCTACATTCATGAAGGTTGAAGCCCTGTGATGGTGAAGAACACACCATTCGATACCTCCCGAAACCCATGCTCCGAGCATCCCTATGTTCGAAGGCTTTACCACATTGTTTTTATAAATGAAGTTGTACCCGTTCGACTTATCGGCGGCATAATAGAGCTTGCCCCCGATCTCCGGAGTTACACAAAGTTCAATATATTCATTCTCAAGCTTTAAAGCTTTCCATGCTTTTTCAGTCCTTTTATCGGTTATTACATCATTCATTGCATATGGGTAGATGTATTTTGAAGCTCCCTGGTACGACTCACCCTTGAAGAACATTGGATTTTTGTCGGGAGGTGCAACTTCCCAGGTGGGGAGAACCCAGTCGTTCGAGCTCAGTTTCACCTGGGCCGGAACGGGGTTCCAGAATGATAACATTATGATTGCCGCAAATACGGTTCTGAATCCGGAAAATAATGCTGATTGTTTCATTTCTGATGTTTTTGCATTTGGCCTGAGAAAAACTGATGAGATCCCTGCTTTATTAGTTTCCGTCCATTCCCGGAAAACAGGGATCAACGATTGCTTAAAGTTAAAGGTTTAATTTGATCAAAATTCATAACTTTATTCGTTCCAATCCAAATGACAGTTTGCAAACTTACGTTTTAACAAACATTAACTTATGACAAAAATAGTTCTGATTCCCTTGCTTTTCGTGTTTATGCTCAGTCCGTCAAAATGCACCGATAATCACAAAATAACCCCGGAGCAGAAGCAGAAGCTCATTCAGCTGCGGAAGGAGGTTTCTGATGACCTTACAGACAATATCCTTCCTTACTGGACAAACAGGATGGTTGATAATCAAAACGGAGGGTTCTTTGGCCGGATAGATGGTAATGAGAAGGTGTATCCTGAGGCGGAGAAGGGAGGGATCCTTAATGCCAGGATACTCTGGACCTATTCCTCTGCATACAGGGTGCTGGGTGACACCTCTTACCTTCGTATCGCCAAAAGAGCCAGGGATTATATACTGGCCCATTTCATTGACAGGGAATCAGGAGGCGCTTTTATGAGCGTCAACGCCGACGGAACCCCGGGCAATACAAGGAAACAGGTTTATACAAATGCGTTTTTTATTTATGCGCTTGCCGAATACAGCAGGGCAACAGGCGACAAAGCTTCTCTGGAAGAGGCAAAAAAGATTTTTGACAAGCTTGAAAAACATGCCGCCGACCGGGAGCACAGCGGATATTTCGAGGTTTTCAGCAGGGAATGGGAGAGAATAAGGGAGCGGCTGATTGGAGAGGAATCAGACCTTACTGAAAAGACGATGAATACCAGCCTTCATGTGATGGAAGCCTATGCAAACCTTTACAGGGTGTCGGGTGATAGGGAAGTGGGAGAGAAGCTTGAAGCCATGGTAAGGATCTTTCTCGAAAAGATAGTCGACAGAAACACATCACATCTTATACCTTTTCTCGACAGAAGCTGGAACAGCACGGCCCATATTGATTCGTACGGCCACGACATCGAGAGCTCCTGGCTGCTGTATGAAGCTGCGGGACTCCTGAACGACAGGGAATTGCTTGAACAGACAGCCAGTGCGTCCATTGCAATAGCGAATGCGGCAGCAGAAGGACTTCGTCCCGACGGAGGCATGGTTACCGAGAAGAACCATGCAACCGGACATGTCAGTCCCAGGAGGTCGTGGTGGGAGCAGGCCGAATCGGTTGTAGGCTACCTGAATGCCTTTGAACTGACCGGCGACGAAGCGTACCTCGAAAAGTCGCTCAGGTCGTGGGAATACATTAAGAAAAATTTCATCGACAGGAAGAACGGCGGATGGTACAGCTACGTCTCCGAATCGGGAGTACCCTCCGGCGACAAAACCGGATTCTGGATCTGTCCCTATCACAGCGGAAGAATGTGCATGGAAGTTTTTGAAAGAGTGAAGGAATAATTCAGAAATTTACTAAATTTGGTTGAGTTAATGTCTGAATAATATGTACACTTACACATTTGGAGGCAAGAACGGCACAAGGCACGTTTTGCATGAAAGCACCGACATGGTCGCTGTCCGTACACGAAACTCAAGGGATCTCGATACCGCGGTGATCTCGGAAAAAGGAAAGAAGGCTCTCCTCAGCCTTAAGATGGTTGTGGAATTCCCTGAAGCTGATATAACCGTCTTCAGAACGAAGGCGGCGGTAAAGAACAGGGTTGCAGCAAGGAACAAGGCGAAGTCTGTGCTGAAAAAGGAACCTGAGCTCAGGTTCGTCGGTAAGGTGCTTGTTGAGGAAGACGGCAAAACAGTTGTATTGTATACCGAAAACATCTTCATAAAGTTCCACGACAGTGTGTCTGCAGGCAGATGTGAAGAGGTCATTTCCGATAATAATCTCAAGATAAAGCAGAAGACCGGTTTTGCAGAGAATTCTTATTTCGTCAGCGCCCCTGAAGATACCGGACTTCGAATTTTTGAGATAGCTGAATCGCTCCTGCAGATGAAGGAGGTTGAATTGTGCCATCCTGAACTGATAAGGAAAAGGGGATTGAAGCGTATCAATGCCAGGCAATGGCATCTGATGGCAACAACAATCGACGGGACAGAGATTGACGAGGGTGTCAGGGCTGACCTGGCTCATAAGCTTACCCGCGGTGACCTTATCACTATTGCACTTATCGACGACGGCTTTGATATTGACCATCCGGAATTCAACAGTCCGGGCAAAGTGGTTCATTCACGCGATATGTCCTCAAACAGCAATGATCCCCGGCCGCAAAACAGCTGGGACAACCATGGTACAGCCTGTGCAGGTATTGCACTTGCTGCAGGAACCGAAGCATCAGGGGTGGCTCCCGATGCCTGTCTGATACCTGTCAGGCTCAACTCAAGCCTGGGATCGATGGCTGAGGCAAACGCTTTCGTGTGGGCGGCCGATCACGGCGCTGATGTCATCTCATGCAGCTGGGGGCCGGAGGATGGCAACTGGTCCGATCCGGGCGACCCTGTTCATACTACCCTGATCGACCTTCCCGACAGTACAAGGCTTGCAATCGATTATGCAGTGTCTAAAGGTCGCGGAGGCCTGGGATGCGTTATTGCTTTTGCTGCCGGAAACGGGAACGAGGATTGCAGCTATGACGGCTACGCAAGTTATCCTAAGGTGATGGCAGTGGCCGCATGCAACGACAGGGGGAAAAGATGCATTTACAGCGATTACGGAAAAGAGATCTGGTGCTCCTTTCCCAGCAGCGATCTTGGCTATGAGCCTTTTAATCACCCCGAACCGCTTACTCCGGGAATCTATACAACCGACAGGACCGGAAGGGCAGGCTACAATTCAAAAGGAGATTACACTGACAGCTTCGGCGGTACATCAGGCTCATGCCCCGGCGCTGCCGGAACTGCTGCACTTATCCTGTCAGTCGATCCGAATCTTGCATGGGAACAGGTCAGACGCATAATTAGGGATACCTGCGATAAAATTGATCATGAAGGAGGGGATTATGATTCCGGAGGACACAGCAATCTTTACGGATTCGGACGGATTAACGCCGAAAAGGCAGTTCTGATGGCTCTCTCGCTTAAGTCAGCATCATCAGCAGGCAGGAAGCAGCAACCCCGGAGGAGAAAAACCGGTGCGGAACGAAAAATCAATGCGTAATCCTTACATCAAATGAGCAGACAAGTTATATCATCAGCCGATATCCTGCGAATAAGCCAGACCGGGACAGGTAACAAAAACACTGAACAACAGGCTTATCCGGCTACCCGCGATACGTATTCCGACAGGCTGTTTAAATATATTCCGGCCGAGATAGTTGCAGGATATATTTTCGCAACCGGGATGCTGGAGAACCTTACAAAGGCAGGCGAGATCTGTTTTTTTCAGTGGGGATTGTTTCTGATTTTCCTTATCCTGACACCTCTCTACCTTTGGAAAGTCCAGAAGGTGCAGAAAAAGAGCCAGCATATCATATCAGCGGTTTCATTTGTGGTTTGGGTTTTTGCCCTGGGCGGACCTTTTTCGCTTTACAGCTGGTACAATCCTGTTTACGGGGCCATTCTTCTTCCTGTGTTCACCCTTGCCGTGGCAATAGTGGAAGCAGATTAGCTAGCCTGCCTTGTCGAAAAGAAAGGGGTTTAAATCCCTTTCAGGAAGTCGGCACTTGGTTTAAAGTGCTCTTCCGACATCTCAACAAAAATATTTCTCACTCCACCTGCGTTAAGTGAGGCAAAGAAATCTTTCCAGTCGACCATTCCCTGTCCGACCGCCACAGCTGCTTTCTTTTCTTCCGACCAGTCGGCAAGATGAGCCGAGATAAACCGTCCGGGATATTTCCTGAAGTAGTCCTGGGCCTTGTACCCTATATTGACCACTGCAACCTGGAACTGCATCTTTACGAGTTCCGGATCGAACTGCTGAAGCAATAATTCATAGATCAGGGTTCCTTCGATCTTTTCAAATTCACCGTGATGATTGTGAAATCCTATCTGAATGCCTGCATTTTTTGCTTTCCGCCCCATCTGGTTCAGCTCATCAGCGGCCTTCTTCCAGTCGTCGGCTGTTGCATTTTTTGGAAGTCCGAAACTTGAAAGGACCATCTGCGACTGACCCGACTCCAGGGCAAATTCAATACGCTCTTCAAGGTGCTCCCTGAATTCTGCCATCCCATAATGGGAACTGGGGAATATAAGTCCCGCATCGTTGATGATCTGCTTCATCTCTTTGGCTTTCAGTTTCATCAAAGGACCGAAGCCGGAGGATTCATATCCCGGAGGTGAACACATCTCAACACTCTGGTATCCCAGCGCAGCCATTTTCCTGAGAGTGCCAGGGAAATCCTTTATCAGCGCTTCCCTCACTGTCCAGACCTGAAATCCGATGGGCATTTCTACAGGAAGGGAAGCAGTCATGGCATTCAGTCCCGCAGGGATGTGGGAAGCCACTAAGGCCGACCCGATTCCCAATGCAGTGGTTCCCAGAAATTTCCTTCTTGATATCCTTTCCATTTGACTTGGTAATTTAGTGTTTATATTATTTTAATTGAAAAAGGGGATTCATTCAAAGATACTAATAAAACAGCATACATATCTTTGAAGACAAAGTGCCTTTGACTATCTTTCAGCCGAATATTGATTTCACTAACAAAAATTACAGGTAAATGAAAAGAAAAGTATTATTCACAGTGATAGCCATACTGGCAGCGGGAACTTTATTATTAAACGGACAGACAACAGCAGTAAGTGTTTCTGATGTCATCATGTCGGGTTATTCGGCCAAAAGCTTCAGCGCCGATCCGGTCTCCGACGGAAATCTTGAGACGATCCTGAGGTGCGGGATGAAGGCGCCCAGCGCCAGGAACAGCCAGCCATGGAGGTTCACGGTAGTAAGGAACAATGACCTGATAAGCGAAGTGCTTCGCGGGCCGGCCCCGGGGAATGTACTTGTAATAATCTCAGGTACCGAGGATAAAGAGGTTGGAATGTATGTTGATTACGACTGCGGTCTTGCCACCCAGAACATGTATATAGCTGCTCAGAGTCTCGGACTGGGCGCCCATATCTATGCCAGCCCCATTGCAAATATCAACTCAAAGAAGGAAAGCTTCGGAATACCTGAAGGTTTCAGGGCTGTTGCCGTGCTTCGTATCGGTAATATCGACAAGGGAGTCGATGCCGTGTCGTCGGCCTCACCCCGAAAGACTTATGAGGAGATAGTAAGCTTTAAGTAGTACTTCTGAAGGATAAATAACAACATGAGAAACTTAGCGGTTTTATTACTGATGCTCCTTTTGGCATCCCGGGCTGCTGTGCAGGTCAGCTATGGACAGGGAAATGCAGGGGAGAATGATGCACTTATCATACGTAAATGTACGGATTTCAATGTTACCGGCGATGGAACCAACGGTCAGTGGAATAAGACTGACTGGGTATACCTCAGCCATCAGGGAACTGATTTCATCGATTATAAGACCAGGGTTAAAGTGCTGAGTTCAACGGCCGGGATATATTTCCTGTTTGATTGCGAGGACGAAAAGCTGACCACCACTTTAAAGGGAGACAATCTCAATCTGTGGGAAGAGGATGTGGTTGAGGTATTTCTGTGGACTGCAGAAGATTTCCCTGTTTATTTCGAATATGAAGTCTCTCCGATGAATTACGAACTGCCTATTCTGGTTCCCAATTACAAGGGGAAATTCCTTGGCTGGCTGCCCTGGAATTACGAAGGCGATAAAAAAGTTGTTCACGCCACCTCGGCCAGGGGAGGAGAGAAGGTCAGCGGGGGTAAGGTCACTGCCTGGACTGCAGAGTTCTTCATTCCCTACAAGTTACTTGAACCATTGCCTCAGGTTCCGCCGGAATCCGGCACCAGGTGGAGGGCAAATATGTACAGGATCGATTACGACAAGGGGGCTTCCCATTTTTCATGGAAGAAGACTTCAGGTACTTTCCACGATTATAGCCGTTTCGGTACCATTATTTTTGAATAGGCCGGACTAACACACGGCTGGTTCTACTGATGGATATTGATCTTCTTAAGGTTTGCCTCGAGAAGGTTCCTTAGTTCAGTGCTTTTTGCATAGTCAATGGCAGTCTTTCCGCTGTTGTCCTTCAGACCGGGATTGGCTCCCCTCTCCAGCAGCATTTTGACAATATCAGTGTGCCCGTTCATCGAGGCAACCATAAGATCGGTGTATTTTGCAGTCTTATGCGGATCTATCCTGGCGTTCTTTTTCAGAAAGACCTTTACAACTGCCACCTGACCGCTCCTGAAAGCTTTTATAAAGGCAGTTGCCCTGTCGGAATTGGCAATTACATCATCAAGCGACCCTTTGCGATCGGCAATGTTGACAGCTTCCAGAACTCCGTCATCGCGGGTTGCCACCATGGCTGTCAGGTTATCGCTGTAGCTGAAATCCTTTTTGAAACCCCTGTATAGTTTTATGCTGATACTGTCTGCTATATCATCCCTGGCGGTGATAACCAGGGCGCTTGTCCCATCGGTGTCGAGCGAATCGGGTCTGGCTCCTCTCTCGAGGAGGGTTTTTACAATGTCGGTATGACCGTTCATTGCAGCCAGGAACAGTGCGTTTGAGCCGTCGGCCGATTTCAGGTTGATATCTGCACCCGAAGCCATCAGCAGTTTTGCGTAATCAGTCTGACCGAGCATGGCGGCCGTCATCAGCGCCGACGTTCCTCCCTTGTCGCTGAGGTTGGGATCCGCACCGCTGTCGATCAGAAGCATGGCTGCATAAGTGTTCCCGAACAGCGAGGCCTGAATCAGAGCAGTGGTCCCGTTCCTGAAATCCTGCATGTTCGGATCTGCTCCGTTGGTTAGCAGAAGTGATACTATCTCATCATGTCCGTTCTGGGATGCAAGCATTAATGCCGTATATCCGTCGGCTGCCTGAAGATCAGGCTTTGCCCCGTTTACAAGCAGCAGCCTGACCACTTCGAGGTGTCCGTTCTGGGACGCCATCATCAGGGCATTCGTTCCGTCAAGTGCCTTGATCTCAGGATCAAAACCCCTTTCGAACATCATCTTAACGATCCTGTCGTGACCGTTATAGGCAGCAAACATGCCCGAAGTGGCACCGTCAATTGCCTGGATGTTTGGATCCGCTCCCCTGCGAAGAAGTATCCTGCAGGCCCTGGAGTATCCCTGAGAGGCAGCATACATCAGCAGACTCCTGTCGTACATGTCGGTGTAGTTGACATTATTCATTGACCTGGCCAGCTCGACCGTACTTGAAATATCTGCTGCTTTCTTCTGTCTTGCCATGGACCTTGTCAGGGGAATTTCCTGGGCTCTGGTTTCCGGCATGACGAACAGAAGAGAAATTACTGTTAGTAGGATTATTTGTCCGGCTTTCATATGATGTTAGAAAAACTTGTTGGTTATTCAGCCAATAAACAAATAAAATGCACGATTGTTCTGCCAGATCCTCGAGCTGGCAGAGGCTACAAAATTACAAAATAATGGAATGAAAATCAAGCTTAGATCAATCCTCAGGCATATAAAATCTGCTTAAGGCTCTATGCTCCCTGCCTGCCTGCCGCTTTATCCGGAAGGACTGAGGGATTCAGGAAAATCAGGAAAAATATCATAGCAAATGAAACCTCATGGAGTTCACTGTCGCGGTACAGTTGAATCAGCAGTATCATCAGCGTGACAACAACAATTACTATGATGTGCTGGATACGGGGAACCGGGACGCAGAACCGGTCATTCAGTTTTCTTACTGCCGGAACCTTAATGACCAGTGGACGCCAGATCAGGAAATAAAAGATGAGAACAACAAACAGAAGGCGCGAAAAAATGATCTTGTTAACGCTGTGGCCGCCGACAACCAGGTTATGAAGATTCGTTTCAGCCTGTTTGTTATGGGCGAGAAAGAAATCACTGCTTTCGATACCGAAGATCCTTTGCCCCCAGCTTATTTCATCGCCGGCAGCGAAGAAAAAGAGGAATGCCAGCAATGCCCAGGTGAACACACCCAGGTAGTTTTTTTCTGAGCGGTACAGGAACGCCCGGTAGATGCAGACCAGACTCGACAGGAACAGGAAGAATACGGTTGTGTATTCAACAAAGCCATCTTCCCTGACAAGCTGTTGAAATGTATCTTCATCAGGAAGGTACCTGAGGTATAATGCATAGGAGATGATAAGAATCAGGGCAGCGCTTACCAGCACCTCAATGCCACGGATAATTTTTTCTTTGTCCATAGGTCGGTGAATTGAGATGGCAAAAATACCAAAAATAATCCTGTCGGAGATACTGCAGGAGATTAGTGGCAGAAGTGAAAACGAAAAACAACCGGATTATCAGGCACCCAGGCTTTTCAGTGCCTCGAAAACAAGAAATGCCGGCCATACTATTGCTTTAAGGACACCCAGCACTCCCATCCAGAATGTTGTGGCGGTTGAAATGTAGTAGATGGCGGCTCCCAGAAATCCGAGTCCGTAGACTGCTCCCGATGGCGCGCAATTCTGATTGAATTTGTCTCTCATGGCTTTTTTTAAGTAATACTGTAGATTTTTAAGATCCAAATTTACATCAGTGAAAAGAGAAAGTCAAGGAAAGCGGCTACGGATATCCGGTAAAATTTGTGATGGTGTCAGAAATAACGATAAATTTTTGTCGGATATCGATAAGAAGCCATATGAGAAACAACAAGTTTTTTACCTGAAACGATATGGTTTACAGGAATGGGGCTAAAGCCCCGAAAGATGTGTGGGGTGCTTCAGGCCGTTGGCTGAAGCCAACGGTAAGGTTAAAATATCTGCTTGATTATTATTTACTTAGA
>JAVEXG010000022.1:16012-38657 GCA_034004115.1 Bacteroidales bacterium
GTGTGGGGTGCTTCAGGCCGTTGGCTGAAGCCAACGGTAAGGTTAAAATATCTGCTTGATTATTATTTACTTAGAAAGCGACCTGGCTTAGCAGGGAGGGTTTCTGCCAGGCGCTTCCTGTTACCGTCAGATTTATCTGACGGCAAGGAGACCCCCCCTTCCTGTTTCCGGGACTTTAGTCCCATAGTCAGCCAAGGGGGCTAAAGCCCCGGAAAGTCGTGTGGGGTGCTTCAGGCCGTTGGCTGAAGCCAACGGTAGCATTAAAATATCTGCTTGATTATTATTTACTTAGAGAGCGACCGGGTTTAGCAGGGAGGGTTTCTGCCAGGCGCTTCCTGTTACCGTCAGATTTATCTGACGGCAAGGAGACCCCCCTCCCTGTTTCCGGGACTTTAGTCCCATAGTCAGCCAAAAAGGGCTGAGAATCCCCTGAGAGGATACTACAAATTGTAAAATAGAGAGACGAAGATATAAGGCTGAAGCAAAATGACGAGGTTAACTAATCAATTATCACCACTCAACCGGAGTGGCTTGAAAACTGTAAGTAAAATTAAATCAGCGTTTAACATTTTTTAATAGAAATAGCCTTACCTTTGTGTTTTTTTAAAAGTAAAAGCATGGAACGTACAAAATCAGGCAAAAACACAGTAAAAACGAAGTATCTTAGAATTGATCACAAGACTGTTATTGAGATTTCAGCGGACATTCCGGATGATGTAGCCCGCGAGCATTATTTAAGGAACAGGGGATTGAACAATCCTAATCAGAAAAGAAACCTGGTTATCAATTAACAGATAAGCATAGTTTCACGACAGTCCGGACATCGGGTAAAACCGGCCTGTCAGACGGCAAATCGGGGGAAATGCCGGCAGGTTAACAGCCTTTTATTTAAGATCCACAACACACAACTCATGACGCACGGCTTCAAAAAGTTGCCGCCAGCGTTGCGTGTTGCATACCGCTAATCGCAAGCCTTCTCATTTTCTTTTGAAGATTATCATTTTTTTATTTATCTTGCAAATCAATTGATTTAGAAATATATAGAAATTTCTTTCAGATGAAGAGCAACTGGATCAGAAAAATAATCGGAGGGATGAGTCTCACAACAGCTATGTTTATTTTTCAGGCCTGTTACGGGACTCCTCAGGATATGGGACTTGACATGCTGGTCGAAGGACAGGTTAAATCCCTTACATCAGGATTGCCTGTTAAGGGGATTAAAGTATCAGTTGTTGATTATATGCAATATGATATCACCGATGAAACCGGCAAATTCTCGTTCTATGCTGAAATGATTGAAGGAATAAGAATTCAGTTTCAGGATATCGATGCAAACGAGAATGGACTATTTGCCGATAAGGATACGGTACTGACAGCAATATCCGAAAAGGTTTATCTGGATATAATGCTGGAAAATAAATGATTTCATCCCTTAAGAGATATGCCTTCAGAAGATTCAGGAAATCGGAAACAGAACTTCATGAACTAAATTATCTTTTCTGGGAATGCACCACAAGGTGCAACCTGAACTGCCTGCATTGCGGCAGTGATTGTTTAAAAGACAGCTCCTTCCCCGACATGCCTGTTGAAGATTTTCTGAAAGCGATTGACACCATAAAAGTTACAGCCCCGAATTTCACTGTTGTATTTACCGGAGGAGAACCGCTCCTTAGAAAGGATATCGAACAATGCGGAAGGGAATTGAGAAAAAGGGGAATGAGGTGGTCAATTGTGTCTAACGGACAACTTTATGACAGGCAAAGACATGCCTCCCTTCTCAGCGCGGGAATGGGGGCCCTGACATTAAGTCTCGACGGACTCAGGGAATCTCATAACTGGCTCAGAAACAATTCAGGCAGCTTCGACAGGGTGCTCAATGCAATTGAACTGGCAGCTTCATCCAACCGCCTTAATTTTGATATTGTCACCTGCGTAAATAAGAAAAATTTAGCTGAACTTGGTCAGATAAAGGAATTGCTCATTTCGAAAAGTGCAAAAGCCTGGCGATTATTCACAATCCTGCCGGTCGGAAGGGCGGTTAACAATCCGGATCTGTTGTTGTCCGATGATGAGTTTCTTGAATTAATGGATTTTATCTCGGAACAAAGGAAGAGAAAGGAGCTTGATGTTAAATTCAGCTGCGAAGGTTATACCGGCAGGTATGAAGAATCAGTAAGAGACAGTTATTTTTTCTGCAGGGCCGGGATCAATATCGGATCAATCCTGATCGACGGTGCAATATCAGCCTGTCCCAACATCGACAGGTCATTTTCGCAGGGCAACATATATGAGGACAATTTCAATGATGTATGGCAGAAAAATTTTATACCATTCAGAAACAGGGACTGGACGAAAACAGGTCAGTGTGAGACGTGCAGGGATTACAAGGACTGTCAGGGAAACGGATTTCACAACTGGCATGGAGACAGGAAGAATGTATTAGTCTGCCATCACGGGAAAATTGAGAATGCATTGAAAAAACAGATTACTCAGATACATCGAATTGATTCACCACAGGTTTCACGGAGATCACGGATAAAATCACGGATTTTATAATTTGAGACAATCCGTGCATTGCCCGTGCTCTCCATGTAATGGTTAAAGCAAAAATAGGCGTTAGTGAGGTAAATATTAAAAACTAACTTTATATATTGGTCAGCGATCTGAAAAATTCAACCAGACTAAATTTTGATTGTGCCATAAGTCAGGATCAAATTCCATTATTATGAAACTTATCTTCCGTTTACTGATTCTTTATTCTGTGATTTTCTGTTTCTGCTCCGGTCCAAACAGGAAAAATGAGGCATCCTTAAATGACAGCCTGCACCTAGATGAGATTGATGGAACAGCTGAAATTCCTCCCCTGACCACTCTTGAACCGGGGGAAATTCATGTTACCGATGATGCTTTCGGTCCCACTATCAGTCTTACCGGTATACCCCTTGAAACCAAAGAAATTACCAGAGCTGTCCAGATGCTTGTAAAGGATAATTACCTGATACTCCAGAATAAGAGGCCTGACAGTCTTTTCATGATTTTTGAGTTGTCTGAGATGAAATGCGTTGCAGCATTTGGCCGGACCGGACGGGGACCGGATGAATTCGGGTTTCCGAAAATAGTGAAGACAGAGGAAGATTCAATCCTTTTTTACATTTATGAACAGGGTAGTGATAAAGTATACAAAGTTGCGAAGGATCGAATGATTCCGGAGTACTATCTGACCCTTCCGAAGCAGGAGCAATTCGGTGACAAGAAGATAGTGTTCTCTGATGACAGGACCGCCTGGTATGCTGCGTCCACATCACGGGGGAAAAATATTTATTACTTTAATAAAGACAGTGTTCCCGGTGAAAAAAGCATCGCTGATCTTGCCATCCCACGTTTGAAAGGATCGTGGACAACCTGGACAGGTGACTTCGGGACTAACTTTACCTACGGCCGGATAGCTTACGCCTACAAGTATTTCAAACGGCTAAGGATTATTGATATGAATAACATGAATCAGAGGGAAATAATCTTTGAAGCCGAGGAGCTGGCTAAGGGACAGAATGATATTCAGAATCTTGAGCCTACAAATATCACCCATTTCTGGGGGATGTCAACCGGTGACAGACATTTCTGGATGGCTTACAGCGGAAGGACACCCGTGGATGTTCAGCAGGCAAACAGAAGTAATAACAAGTTCATTTTCATTGAGAAATACGACTGGAACGGGAATCCGGTAAAAAGATACAGACTCGATGACTGGGGCTACTTCTGCGTCGATGAAAAGAACGAAACCTTGTACCTTTCATCAACAGAAGGTATTTTTTCGATATTGAAATATGATTTGTCGGAAAATGATGAACCAGTATCTGAATAATTTTCACAGGAGATGTAAATTAGTGCCCGGGAATGTCCTCTGAATACTTCCCGGACTTAATTCTTAACAAGGTAAGAAGCAGTGGATCAGCTTTTTGAAATATTCAGGATGGATGCAGGCATGGCAGCAGAAATTGCGGCTGCCCCTGACGAACCACATGTACACGATTTTGAAGAACTGATTGTAGGGGTAAAGGGCATTCTGGAGCATTTCGTGGATTTTAAATCAGGTACTTTCGAAGCCCCTCTGGTCAGCTTTATTGCCAAAGGCAAAGTACACAGGGTGGTTACAAAATTACAGGATGATAGTTTTGATATGTGGGTTCTTCGTTTCAAAAGTGAATTTATTGCAGAAACCATTTTTCAGTTATATAATAATTTTCATAATAATGCCGACCAGGTACTGAAACCGGGAACATGTTTCGACCGTCTGAACTCAATTTGTGTGATGATCGATCAGGAGATGAAACAACCAGCCCCTGATTTATCGATTGTCAGACATCTGCTAAGTGCACTGTTTATTATGATTGATTCGGAAAGAAGAAAGCTTTCATCAGATGAAGACACCGGTAACCTGGTTCAGAATGAGACATTCATAAACTTCCTGAAAATTCTGGAAGATAATTTTCGCAGGCCTCTGGGCGTTGAATTTTATGCTGAGAAATTATTCATGTCATCGCGAAACCTGAACATGATATGCCAGAAAATAATGAATCAAAGCGTGTCGGAAATAATTGAAATAAGAAAGCTTACCGAAGCTAAAAATCTTCTTGCAGGAACGAGCAAATCTATTTCCGAAATTGGTTTCGAGCTGGGATATAACGATAAATCATACTTTTCCAACGTGTTTAAAAAGAAATCGGGACAAACTCCATCAGAGTTTCGTGAAGAGATGCAAAATCTCATTTCTTAAGATTACAACCCTTCTTCCGAAAAGTGCTACCGGCCTGCCTTAACTTCCCTGTATCTTTGTGCCATAATTAATTAAAACAAAAACAAGATGGAAGATTTAAAAAATAATTCAGCAAAATGGGTAATGGACCCTGCACACAGTGAATTGACATTCAAGGTAAGACACATGATGATAAGCAATGTGAAAGGCGAGTTTAAGAATTTTTCAGCCGAGATTGATCATGAAGAATTTGACAAAGGCTCCGTAAATGTAAATGTTGAAACATCATCGGTTTCCACCAACAATAACGACAGGGACAATCATCTTAAGAGTGCCGACTTTTTCGATGCTGAAAACCATCCCGCCATGACTTTTAAAAGCACTGGCTTAAAAAAAGCTGACGATGATGAATACAAGCTTGAAGGCTTGCTTACAATTAAAGGAGTAAGCAAAAAAGTTGTGTTTGACGTTGAATTCGGAGGAAAGAACAAAGACCCCTGGGGAAATGAAAAGGCCGGATTTTCGTTAGACGGGAAGATCAGCCGTAAAGACTGGGGATTGAACTGGAATGCGGCGCTGGAGACAGGCGGAGTACTGGTTAGTGATGAAGTCAGGATCGGAGGCGAGATTCAGTTTGTGAAGCAGTCGTGAGATAGATAGTTATTACGAATACGGAATCAATGAATAATCTGACAACAGTCTTAGGGAGCACGCCGAAAATGCCGGCGTTGTTTCTAGGGCATGGAAGTCCCATGAATGCAATTGAGGAGAATGAATTTGTTGAGGGCTTCCGGCTGACAGGGAAATCCATTCCTAAGCCGGATGCCATTCTTTGTGTTTCGGCTCACTGGGAAACCCGGGGTACTTTTCTTACGGCCATGGAACAACCAAAAACCATACATGATTTCGGCGGTTTTCCGAAAGCCCTTTACGAGGTGCAGTATCCTGCGCCGGGTTTTCCCAAACTGGCTGAAGGGATAAAAGCATTTCTGCCGGAAAACACCGTTGAGCTGGACTACAGCTGGGGACTCGACCATGGTGCGTGGAGTGTTATCAGACATCTTTATCCGGAGGCAGATGTTCCTGTTATTCAAATGAGTCTGGATTATCTGCAGACTCCGCAGCACCACTACGACCTGATAAAGGAACTGGCATTTCTGAGAAGGCTGGGAGTTCTTATAATCGGAAGCGGGAATATGGTTCATAATCTGCGGCTGATGGACTGGGAAAACATTGGCAAAGACAACTATGCTTTCGACTGGGCCATGGAAGCCGGCGAAAAAATGAAGAATTATATTTTAAACGGCGATCATAAAAAACTTATCAATTACCGTTGCCATGGAAAGGCATTTGAGCTGGCGATTCCAACGCCGGAACATTACCTGCCCTTGTTGTATGTGCTTGCTTTAAAGGAAGAAAATGAAGAGGTGAAGTTGTTTAATGACAAAGCCGTGGCAGGATCAATCACTATGACATCGGTGAAAATCGGTTGACCTCTCAAAAAGAAATAATTATCTTTATAACAAATAAATAGAAGAAATATGGACAATTCAAGAAAAGGAAAATGCCCTGTAATGCACGGAGCGAATACTGACACGAATAGTTCCGTAATGAGTTGGTGGCCGAATGCGCTGAATCTCGACATACTGCACCAGCACGACACCAAGACAAATCCTTTTGGTCAGGATTTCAATTATCGTGAAGAATTCACGAAACTGGATCTGGAATCAGTTAAAAATGACTTGAAGAAACTAATGACTGAAAGCCAGGACTGGTGGCCGGCCGACTGGGGTCACTACGGCGGATTAATGATACGTATGGCCTGGCACAGTGCAGGAACATACCGTACAGATGACGGACGTGGCGGAAGCAATACCGGGAATCAGAGGTTTGCACCGCTTAACAGCTGGCCCGATAATGTTAATCTCGATAAGGCTCGAAGGCTCTTATGGCCGGTGAAGAAAAAATATGGAAATAAGCTTTCATGGGCCGATCTGTTTATCCTGGCCGGTAATATGGCCTATGAATCCATGGGATTCAAGACATTTGGCTTCGGAGGCGGCCGTGAAGACATCTGGCATCCCGAAAAGGATATCTACTGGGGTGCGGAGAAAGAATGGCTGGCACCGACAAAAAGCCGTTATTCTGACGATAAGGACCGTGAATCGCTTGAGAATCCCCTGGCAGCCGTTCAGATGGGTTTGATCTATGTGAACCCCGAAGGAGTCGATGGCAATCCTGACCCTTTAAGAACGGCAAAGGATGTGAGGATGACATTTAAGCGGATGGCAATGAATGATGAGGAAACAGTGGCCCTTACTGCAGGCGGCCACACTGTGGGAAAGACTCATGGCGCCGGTGATGCATCCCTTCTCGGACCCAGCCCTGAAGAAGCTCCGGTTGAACATCAGGGATTTGGCTGGATAAATCCGGCTGGAAAAGGGAATGCAGAACATACTGTGACCAGCGGCCTTGAGGGTGCATGGACAACCCACCCCGACAGATGGAACCACGATTACTTCCGCCTGCTGCTGACCTATGACTGGGAACTTACGAAGAGCCCGGCAGGAGCATGGCAATGGGAACCCGTAAATATTAAGGAAGAAGATAAACCCTTTGATGCTCATATTCCGGGAGTGAGACGGAATCCAATTATGACAGATGCCGATATGGCACTTAAAATGGATCCCGAATACCGGAAAATCTGTGACCGCTTCTATAAAGACCCGGAGGCTTTTGCTCAAGCCTTTGCAAGGGGATGGTTCAAGCTGACCCACCGCGACCTGGGACCAAAAACCCGCTATCTTGGTCCTGATGTTCCAAAAGAAGACCTTATCTGGCAGGACCCGATCCCTTCTGTTGACTATACACTTTCAGAAGCAGAAATTGAGGAATTGAAGTCGAAACTGTTAAACTGCGGCTTAACACGTACGGAGTTGATCAACACTGCCTGGGACAGCGCACGAACATTCAGAAGTTCCGACTACAGGGGCGGCGCAAACGGAGCCAGAATTCGTCTGGCCCCTCAGATTGACTGGGAAGGAAATGAACCCGTACGTCTGAAGAAAGTTCTGGCAAGTCTTGAGAAAATTCAGTCAGGCATGAACAAGAAAGTAAGCCTTGCCGACCTTATCGTTCTGGGAGGAAGCGCTGCCGTTGAGAAGGCTGCTCAGGATGCCGGGTTCAGCATAAAGGTTCCGTTCAGTCCCGGACGTGGTGACGCAAGCCCGGAAATGACAGATGCGGAATCATTCGAACCGCTTGAACCGATACATGACGGCTACAGGAACTGGGTCAAAAAAGAATACGTAGTGAAACCCGAAGAGCTGTTGCTCGACAGAACACAACTTATGGGACTGACTGCTCTGGAAATGACAGTTCTTATTGGTGGTATGCGTGTTATGGGGACAAACTACGGCGCAACCAAACATGGAGTATTTACTGACAGGATAGGTGTCTTAAGCAACGATTTCTTCGTCAATCTCACTGATATGAGATATACATGGAGGCCTGTCTCAGACGATCTTTATAACATCGCGGACAGAAAAACCGGCGAAACGAGATGGACAGCAACAAGAGTTGACCTGGTTATTGGCTCTAATTCCGTTCTTCGTTCCTATGCCGAGGTTTATGCTCAGGATGACAACAAGGAAAAATTTGTGAGGGACTTTGTAAAAGCCTGGGTAAAAGTGATGAATGCAGATCGCTACGATCTGAGAAAATAATCAGGTTGTTGACATGGAATATTTAAAGAACGATCCGGTGGTTGTATCTGCCGGATCGTTTATTGTTTAAGATGGAGAAAAAAGAAATATGCCATTCATCTCTAAAGCGGAGGTATAATTCTTCATCTTTGACTATTAAATAGATTTCAGGATTGCCATGAGAACCAACACAACAATTTTCTTCCTGTTCTTTCTTTTATTCTTCTCCTGCAGGAATGAGAAAATATTCACTCCGGAAGGTTCAGAATTAATTTCCTCTTACCCTCTTACAATCAATGTAAATGAAGGATTGAAAAATCAAGCCACACTCAGGCTGAGTGAAGTTGCTGACAGCATCAGATACGTAATTCTTTCGGAAGAAAGGGATGTGGCCGTCAATTTTGTTTTTGAGGTTGCGCTTACAGATTCCGCAATAATAGCTGCCGTGTCGCAGTGTCCCTTTCTTGTGTTTGACCTGAACGGTAAATTCCTTGATACGATCGGACGTTTTGGGAGAGGACCTCACGAGTATATGCCAGGTAGCAAATTCTCTGTCGACCCGGCTTCCGGTGAAATAATTGTTTACAGGAATTTCTTACATGATTTTATCAGTTTTGATTTCAACGGCGGATTTATTGAAAGGGACATTCCCGAACTTTCAGTCAGTATCGAATCATTTGTTTGTCTGCCCGGTTCGAGGCTGGCTTTGTTCCCGACATATGACGGAAGGGAGCTACTTGATTACAATTTCAGGAAATCAATGATTCATATGGGTCTGTTTGACAAGGATGGTAATAAGCTGTCTGAAATAAGCCATCCGGTACAGAATATCCCCTCCGATTTTGTCCCTTCCAGATTTGTTCCCGGATCACCTGTTAACAGGAATACTTTTTTCAAAAATGAAATAGTAACTCCATGTTATGAAAACTCTGTTTACAAAATAAACTCCGATTCAATATATACCGGATTTAAGATAAACTGGGATAAACTGGCAGTTCCCGAAACCTTTGAGGAAAAATACTATCCGAGATCCTCATCTGCCAGGTACCCGTTTGCTGAGATAAGAGGCAAATTTATCGAGACATCTGAAAATGCGTTCTTCATACTTTCAAACGATGGGACAAAATATCTGATTGAATACGATAAAGTAAGCTGCAAGGCCAGCAGCATGAGTTTCGAAGAAGATGACAAGGCTGGTTTTATAAACGACCTGGACGGGGGACAGCGGTTCTTCCCTTTCTGGACCAACAGGGAGGGCGACATCTGGATTGATTTCATTGAGGCACTTGATTTGAAAACGCAATACACTGACGATTTTCTTAAAGATAATGATGCCGTTAATCCCGCAACCAGGGAAACGCTTATTGACTTCATCAAGAACCTTCAAGCCGATGACAATCCGGTATTAAGGATAGTATATCTTAAAAAGCCTTTCTGAAGATTTGAATCTGTGTCGCCCCCGCTTTTGCGGGGCAGGATTTTCAGGACTCAAAACCATATGGTTAACATTCTGATGGGCTGCGCCCATCCCTACCGATATTTCAGGCCTGATGCCCTGTCAATGATTTGATCATTCCCCGGCTCTCCCCCTCGTCGTTAAGCTCCGGCAGGAGCGACATGTCGGTAATTCACCTTGCAGATAAGGAGAGAATTCCTAAATTTGGATTCTGAACTGAAACAGGAATGAAAATGAGAGATGATATTCTTCTGAAGAAAAGTCAGGATTACCTAAGAATACTGTGTTCTGATATTAAGGAACGTTGTGTTGGCACCGACGGTAACAGGCAGGCTACCAGTAGATTTGAAAAAGAACTGTCGTCGAATGGCTGGAAAACCGAAATGCCTGAATTCGACGCAATCGACTGGGTGCAAAACGGAGCAATACTCAAATCCGGTGATGAAACCTATGATGTCCTTGTGGGACCCTATTCTTTGGGATTCAGGGGAGAGGCAGAACTGGTTTCTGCATCAACAGCCGGTGAATTATCTGAGATTGATGCAAGGGACAAGATACTCTTCCTTCACGGCGATATTGCAAAGGAACAATTGATGCCCAAGAACTTTGTCTTCTATAATCCGGAGGAGCATCGCAGAATTATTGCACTTCTTGAGAATAGCGGGGCAAAGGCGATTATAAGTGCCACAGGCAGAAATTCGGCTGTTGCCGGCGGTGTTTACCCCTTCCCCCTTATCGAAGACGGGGATTTTGATATTCCCTCAGTCTATATGACAGATGAAGAAGGACTTAAATTCATAAAACAAACCGGCAGGAGAGTATCTCTTGAGTCTTTTTCAACCAGAGTCCCCGGTAAGGGTTATAATGTTATTGGAAGGAGAGGTGACGAGACCGGTAAAAGGATTGCGGTGACAGCCCATATTGATGCAAAAAAGGGTACCCCTGGCGCCATTGATAATGCAACCGGAGTTGTTGTGCTTTTGCTTTTATCAGATCTGCTAAGGAATTATGATGGAAATAAGCTCATTGAAATTATTGCCTTTAACGGGGAGGACTATTATTCAGTTCCCGGACAAATGAATTACCTGGAGGCAAATGGTAACAGTATCAGCAATATTCTTTTGAACATTAATATAGACGGAGCAGGATACAGGGAAGGGCCATCTGCATTTTCAATGTTTGATTTGCCTGTTGAAATCCTTGACCACACAAAAAATGTGATCGATCACTTTGAAGGGCTGACTGAAGGTGCACAATGGGTACAGGGCGATCACAGTATATTTATTCAATACGGTGTCCCTGCCATTGCTGTATCGTCTAAATGGCTTATCGACAATATGACTGATCATGATGTAACCCACACTCCAAAAGATAATATCGGGATTGTCGATTGTACAAAGATCGTTGAAATTGCACTGGCGCTTAATAACCTCATCAGGTTAATCTAGCTTTTATATTAAGCTTCCGGGAGGTCAGAATTATAAAGCTTGAACAGTTTCTGCGATCTTGTCGCCCCGCATCTGACACATTCGGCGTCGTACCAGCTCATAGGCAGGCCGCATTGCGGACAACGCCACCTATCCTCTTCGTATTTGACCCATTCCTGAACGCCCATCTCGCGAATCTTTTCAAGGTTCGGCAGGTATTCGGCACGGTGCAGCAAGCCGGTATTTATCATATTCGTAACATGATGGCAGGGTAACTCCTTACAGTCAGAACAACGAGTCACATTCTGTTTGCCCGCAGCACATACCTTCATGGGGCATCTCTGGCAATGGAAGGCAATCTGTCCGCCGCTCAGGCAGCCGTCGCAAAGAAGGCCATCCATCCAACCCGGATCAGGAATAGTCTTCACTGCCGTAACCGGTCCGGATGAAATCCTCTTCTGTTGTCTGGCTTTTCTTTGCTCATCCGTGCTGTGTTTGGCGATGTAAGCCGGGCAAGCTCCGCAAAATGTTCCGCAAACGGCAGCAAGGTGTACATTTCCCTCTTCGATTTTCTGATCTTCGCGGGTTGCAAGACAATCCAGAGAAAAACATGCATAACAAACAGTTGCACCGGCTACACCTTTAAAGAATTTTCTTCGGGAAATCTTATTTATGCCCCGATGCTCATCGATATCAGCCATGGCATCTTTGACATCTGCTTTGTTATCCTTCTTAAGATGGTTGCTGAAAATGTTGTTGTTTTTAACTGTGATCAGCTTTGCCATGATTTGTTTATGTTTCAATTTTATTATTATCCAACTAAATTAATATAAAATTATAATCTTTAATGCATGAATAATTCTGTTACACGGATCAGTTAATATCATATAAAAATGGAACCTTCTGAAACGGGAAGAAAATATGATAAAATAGCCCGGTGGTGGAATGATAAGCATTTTGATTCCCTGTACGGGATTCAGCAGGTTGAAAAAGCTATTGGTTATGCTCCAGAAGGAGGCAAGGCGCTGGATGTCGGTTGTGGAGCAGGAGGACGATTTGTACGTTTGTTTCAGGAAAAGGGATTCTCGGTCACAGGTATTGATGTATCGGAAGAAATGGTCAGACTGGCCAAAAGAAATCACACCGGGCATAAATTCATACATCAGGACATCTGTACATGGGAGACCGAAGAGAAATTCGATTTCATACTTGCATGGGATAGCATTTTTCATCTGCCGCTTGAAATGCAGAAACATGTTGTTTCAAAGCTTTGTCATATTCTGGCCGGGAACGGGATTTTGATTTTTACATTCGGCAATGATTCAGGGGAACACACCGATCAATGGCATGATGATACTTTTTACTATAGCTCGATTGGAATAAACGAGTATCTTAGTATTCTGATAGACAGCGGACTGATTATATTGCACCTCGAACTTGATCAATATCCGGAAAAACATGTATACACAATTGCAGCGAAGCCTATAAAAATGCATTGAATAAACTGGAAAAACCTTACCTTATAGAAAATCTGACGTTTTCAGGACGGAAAACAGTTCAGTGAGGCCTGTGAAAGGCCCGAAATCAGGTTTTTACATCTAAAAATTTCTGCCATTAGTCAAATCCGGCAGAAATCCGGTTATTGAAGAAATAATGCCTGTATTCTGCAGATAATCAGTAAAATAGAGGCCTAAATTACTTTATGTCATCTCCCGGTGGTGGTTTTTTTGTAAATAAGGGGCCCGTTTTGACGAATGGATGATAAAATCCCGTGAACCTTCCTTCCTTGTTCCATGACCGGCCGGTTAAAGCTGATGAATGGTTGCCAAATAGCCCGCATTACCTCATATAATGAGCTGATGCTTATTGACAGGGAACTTTCTGCAAACTATTTTTACCATACGCAAAAACCAAAAAAACCAACAGCAATGAAAACACTTTATGAAATTTCATCCCAGGAGACCGGCACAGTAATAATAAGGCGTAGAAAGATCGCCAAGGCACTGCGCAGATGGTTAAGGGAAAATGAGGTTGCATTCAATCACAGATTTTTTGTAGCCTGACCCCGGCAAGAAAATATTATGTTTAACTAAAATAAGAATGAGAAATGAAAATTAAAAACTGGTATTTAGTAAGTATTATGCTTCTGGCTATTCTGGCCGGATGCTCGAAACCCGATGATGATTCACTTCTTCTTATGGAAAATGGTGATCACATCGGAGCTGTTGCCCTTGATGGCAAAGACACTTTCTTTGCCTATTACGCTGATGTAAAAGGTATAGCAGATACCTGCAAATCCAGGACTTTCCCCCTTACAGCAGGTCAGCACATGCTTGCAGGCACCGTTGTTGTATCGAATGATGCCGATTTTCTTTATGTAACCTACAACACCACAGGCGAGTGGGAACTTGAAGAGGTGCATCTTTATATTCTGGAATCAGCTTCGACGGGCAGACTTGCTCCCGGCCAGACTCCATATAAAAACGATGAGCTGGCAAACGGAACCCAGACCTATACATTTGCAATTCCCTTCAGTGAATTACTGGAATGCGGAACCACAATCTGGCTTCAGGCCCATGCCACCACTAACGGTGAAACAGCCTACGGTGGAACGATTACGGGATCCGATCGTGGTTCATGGTATGGAAATATCTCCTATGAAATTGAATGCTGTGAGGAAGATGAGTGCGACCTCTCTGCATCAGCCTCTGTTACCGATGTGAAATGCTTCGGATCAGCCACAGGAATGATCAACGTTACGGTTACAGGCGGAACTGCTCCCTTCACCTTCATGTGGAACAACGAAGCCGTTACTGAAGACCTCGCAAACGTACCCGCAGGTGAATATTCAGTTACAATTTACGATGCAGCCCAGTGCCAGTTTGTTCTCGATGAGATCATGGTTCTTCAGCCCGCATCCGGTATAAGTGCATCCGCCATAGTAACAGATATCTCAAAATACGGAGCACATGACGGAGCCATAGATGTTACTGTATCAGGCGGAGTATCTCCCTATACCTACCTATGGAGCAACGAAGCCACAACACAGGACCTCAGCAATCTCGGTCCGGGCACCTACAGCGTTGAAATTACCGACGCAAATGGCTGCAATACAACCCTGCGCGGGCTTCTTGTAGAGGAACCTGGTGAGGTAGTACCGATGGTTGCTTTTGCAAGAAAAACCTATGAAGAAATGGTGTATTGCTTCCTCGATAAAGATTTTCTTGCCGGTTATGAGTTTGACCAGTGGGGCTGGACCAACGGCGCCTTGTCACCTGATGAAACTTTCACATCTCATTACGAACTATTTACTAATGTCGACGGATGTGGCGTAGCAGGTGCAACCAAAGTGGGAAACATGGAGCTTCATTACTTCGCCGGAACCGCAACAGCCACCATTACAATGGCGCCAGGGTTTACAATGAAAGAATCCAGGCTCTATATAGGCAATGATATGTTACCTAAGGTTGGTGATGACTTTACAGTTGATCCTGCAAGCTATCCATATGTTCATTCAGGTCTTGGAGCTGCTTCCGGTGATACATTTACGATCAACGGCCTTTCAGGAAATATCTACATCATTGGCTATGTAGTACTGAACAGCGAAGAAGACACTATTGCAAGATAAATTGTTGTTGGTGTGGTTTTAAATTGGTTTAAGGCATTATACCAGATTAATCCCGGGCTCATCGTCCGGGATTTTTTCATATAAAAAGTCCAGCTGACATATGAACATTAACAACGGCAGCATTGTTTTTCAGACAGGTACAAAAAACTACGCCACTAATTTTTCTTTATCATGTCAGAGATAGTAAAGAAAGATCACCTGACGCCTGAACAGCGTAATGTGATTATCACAACGTTAAGGGCCCGCTTTGAGACCAACAAGATCCGCCATGAAGGAATTGAATGGTCTTCTGTGCAGGCAAGAATCGATTCTGATCCGTCTAAACTCCTGTCTCTTTATGAAATGGAAAGAACAGGAGGAGAGCCTGATGTTGCCGGCCGGGATGAGAAGACCGGCAGCTTTGTGTTCTATGATTTTTCGGCAGAGAGTCCCCCGGGACGCAGAAATTTGTGCTACGATCGCGAAGCACTGGATTCAAGGAAGGAAAACAAGCCGGGAAGCAACGCCCTGGATAGGGCCGCCGGCATGGGTATTGAGCTTTTGACTGAAGAACAATACCGTGAACTTCAGCATTTTGGAAATTTCGACACGAAAACATCGAGCTGGCTCAAGACTCCAATCAGTGTAAGAAAGCTCGGAGGCGCCCTGTTTGGTGATTTCAGGTATGGTCGGGTGTTCGTTTATCATAACGGCGCTCAGTCGTATTACGCTGTCAGGGGTTTCCGGGGTTCACTCAGGGTGTGAGGAGAAGAAATTGCTGCGAAATTGTACTTTCAACAAAAAAGCATTCCCATAAAGGGCATTTTATTTAATTTTAGGCACTATTAAATTTTTTTTAAATGAACATTACTGTAAATGACGTCCCCCTTGAAATTCACGACGGCGCCAGGGTAAAGGATGCTGTTTTCAAATACTACAGCCAGAAGGGAGAGGAGCTTCCCAAAAGCATGCCTGTAATCGAGGATAAATACGGAAACCAGGTGGATGGTGAAGGACGGCTGACGGAAGGCAGTTCTCTGATCATAACGAAGAAAAAACCGAAGAGGTCATGGTTCCGGGGACTTTTCGTGCTGGCTTTTGCTGCAGGGATTCTTTTTGGCTGTTCCACGGGCAGGAAGGCGGTCACCCGGGCTCCGGCCGAAAGACAGTCAGTAATTTTTGCAGTGAACGACATCCACGCGACAATAGATAATTTTCCAAAGCTTGCTTACATAGTTGACAGTCTGAGGTTGCTCTATCCCGATATGCTTCTTGTCGCGGCCGGCGACAATCAGACGGGGAATCCCGTCAATGACCAGTATCCCGAAAAAGGGCTGCCTGTTATTGAGCTGATGAATTCAACCGGGTTTAACCTGAGCGCAGTGGGCAATCATGAATTCGATTCAAAGCCTGAGGGATTCAGTAAGCTTACTCACAAGGCTGATTTTGACTTCATCTGTGCCAATGTGTCTGTGACCGGATCTTATGATATCAAAATCTCGCCCTATAAGATAATTACCCTTCCCAATGGACTCCGGCTGGCCTTTCTGGGCTTGCTTCAGTTAAATCAGAACGGAATTCCCGATTCTCATCCCGACAACGTGAAAGGCTTTGCCTTCCGCTCTCCTTTCGATGTTGCAAGGGAGTATGCGTGGCTTAATGATTCGGTCGACATTAGCATCGCCCTTACTCATATTGGTTTTGAAAGTGATGTTAAGCTGGCCGAAACCATGCCTCCGGGAATCGACCTCATAATCGGAGGACATTCACATACAAGGGTTGAGAAGGAACAGATCCACAACGGCATCATGATAACCCAGGCCGAAAACAAACTGAAATACGGCACACTAATATTACTGACTGCCAATAGTGACGGCTCATTGCAGCGAAGCATGGAGCTTGTCAATATCAGGGATTCACGGAAGGAAAAGCCGTCTGTCAGGGCAATTGTTGACCGGTTCAATGATAATCGTGCACTTACCGAGCTGGCAGCTACTGCAACCGATGACTTTTCATCATATGAGCAACTGGGTTATCTTATGGCTGATGCCCAGCGCGATGCAGCCTTGGCTGATATTGCACTGGTTAATCCCGGAGGTGTCCGCATCGGAAATTTTCCGAAAGGACCTGTAACAATAATGAATGTTTATCAGCTGGATCCCTTTGGCAATGAACTGATAGTCACAAGACTGACCGGCAAGGAAATTCATTCTCTGATGATCTCCGCTTTTACTCTTGATGATAAAAGCCCGCTATATACTTCGGGGATCAGAACAAGGCATAAGCTTGATGCATCCGGCGACCTTCTTGAGGTATCACTCATGAACTTAGACGGGAGCCCCCTCGATATGGACCGGATGTATACGGTTGCCATGAATAGCTACATGACATCCGTTTACAAATACGAGCATAAAGATCCGGGCCAGTCGCTTTTCATCACAACGGCCGATGCTCTGATTTCATATCTTAAGAAGAACCCGGAACTGCGAAGTTACAGCGGAGAGAACAGAATTGAAATCATCAGGTGAAACAGCGGTCAGAGCTATTTCAGGGTAACATCCAGGTACACTGAATGGCGTCCGTAGGTTTCAAAGAAAGGCTTAAATTCAGCACCGTCAATTGTGAACTCCAGCTTCGAGGGATCACCTGAGATCGATTTGCTGATATCTCCGGAATCAAGTGTAACCTTGCGCCACTCGGTGCGCGGCTCAGGCTCCTGGGCTGCCAGCAGTACCGGGCCGTAGAACAGGCTGGCAATGTTCTGCTGATCCATCACCGGCTCCAGGTAAAACTTAAAGGGCATGCGCAGCTCGACCGTATCTCCGTTTTTCCATTTGCGGCTCAAGGTAAGATAGCTTCCGGGCACCGCGTTGATCTTCACATCCTTGCCGTTTATCTTCACAAAATAGCCTTTCGTGGCCCAATGCGGAACACGGACATTGAGGTCAAACCTTCCCTTCCCTTTTATTGTTAACAGCGTTCGGTCTTCTTTGGGATATACAGTCGTCTGGGTCACAGTAATATTCCTGTCTGTCCAGTTCAATGTTGAAGGGACAAAAAGGTTCACATACAGGGACCGGTTGTCGGCACTTTTGAAGTAAACAGAATTCTGAAGCTTCGTACTGCTCTCAAGAGCCGTGCCGTTGCAACAGCTGAAGCCTGTCATGTCAGGATTGCCAAACTGCTTTGCCGATCCGGGTCTCAGGGGTACGTGATATGTATTTGCAGGGGTGTGCTCTGCAACCGAAGCAAGAATGTGATTGTACAGTCCGCGCTCGTAATAGTCCATCAGCTCTGCACGCTGGTCAAAGAGAAACAGTCCGCTTGTTAATTTGAGCATATTGTAAGTTGCACAGGTCTCGTTCTGTCCTCCGGCAGCGAAGCCATTTTCATACAGCGTTGCCGGCTGGGCTGTAAAGCATTCCGCATTATTGGGATTGCGTGCTCCTGCAACTCCACCGATACTGTACATGTAATCACTGGTGACAATCTCCCAGAAATTATCAGCAATGTGATAGTATTCAGGAGCATCCGAATCGCGGTAAATCTCAAGTGCACCGATAATCTGAGGAATGTGCTGATTGGCATGGAGGCCTCGCAGCATATCCACGTTCCTGGCCAGTCCGTGATTATGTTCAGCATCACCGTAGAATAATCTGATATTGTCAAACAATTGTGCAACCTCGAGGTAACGAGGCTCGCCGGTAATCCTGTAAAGTCTTGCCATGGCTTCGTTCATACCGCCGAATTCTCCGGCAATGTACCTGTTCCACATGCTTATCAGTGTCTCTGTCGGCACCTGACTCAGGCGGGCATGAACCCAGTCGCCCATACCTTTTACTATCTCCAGCGCTTTACCGTTGCCGCTGATCTCATAAACATCCGTCAGCCCTGCCAGTATTTTGTGGAGAGTATAGTAGGGAGCCCATATCTGGGCATTGGATCCTCCGTAAGCTGCTCCTTTTTCAAGCATGATGAACTGGTCGGGAGGATACGCGCTGATAAAGCCTTTACCCCAGTTCCAGTAATCGGTCCGGATACCTTCCTCGCTCAGGTCAGAATTATAGTCCGATTTGCCCGGACCTGCCGGTACTGCCACCGGGTCTGATACATGTTCTCCTCCGGTTGTCTTCGGCTTTCCGGACTTCTGTGACAATTCATACAGGGTATTAACAATATATTCCATCTTGCCGGCAAAATCAGCCCGGAGCGATGCATCGTATCCGGTACCTGCGTAAGCCTGGGCTATGGCGCTCAGGTAATGACCGGTAGCATGACCTCGCAGTTTGGTCTGCTGGCTGTCCCAGCCGCCAAGCGGTAAGGCTCCCTCAGGTTGTTCCTGCCCGAAGGCATTGCGAAACATATAAAGAAAATTGTCAGGATTTGTCTTTGCGAGTCCTGTTATGAATTTATCACGGTTCTCAATAAATTTTGTGTCGTGACCATGAATATCCGTGTTTAATACAACCTGATCGAGAGCAAATGTTTCGAGGGTACGAACGGGTGAGGAATGCACATTTGCTTCCTTCACTGTAACTCTCGCCACCGGCTTAAGTCCGGATCCTGCGATTTTCCCTGTAATCGTATAGGTACCGGGCGAAAGCACCTGGCTGTTGTCAGCAGGGGCCGGCCATATTACTCTTACATCCGGCCCTGCAGAATTATCCCTGTAAATACCTTTTACAAACCGGGGTAATTGCGGAAGATATCCCACCATGGTCTCCGCGCTTATTTCGGGAACATCTGTCAGATATTCATTGTACAACTGCGGAGTTGTTTCGGGAAACACCGGCAGATTCCGCTCAGGTTCAACTCTTCTACTGGCCGGTGCTTCTTCCTTTTTCAGGGCAATATTATAAATACGTGTAATTTGTCTTTCACTTAAAGGGATTCTGTAGATCCGGAAATCAGCCAGTCTTGCATTCAAAAAAGTATTTTCAGTACCCAACGATTTTCCTATTAAGAGCTTATTGTTTTCTTCGGAGTTATTATCAAATAGTTGTTCAAGTTCCACCGCTAAATTCCCTGTCTGGCTGACGCGAACCCCGTTGATGTATGCACTCAGAGTTTTTGACGGAGCATCAATTACAACAGCCAGGTGATTCCATTTATTTAGTTTTACCAGGGGAGACCCGGCATTAAACCTGGCAGATTCAGTCACGATTTGAACCTGGAAACCTTCATTGCCGCTTGTTCCGGCCGGAGCAGCAAAGAAATGTGACTTGCCGTTTTTTCCGAAATCGAAAAATGTCTGTCCGGTTTTTGAAGAACGCATCAATATCCATCCGGTGACAGACAGAGATTCCTCTCCTGCCACAGCTCTGCCCGGGATTGTGATAAAAGTTTCACCGTCTCCCGGCAAGGAAAGCACGTTGCCAAACAGGCTGTCAGGTACAAATCCGAAATCAGAGCCCTGAATGGTTCCATGGAGGTTATTCCGTGACCAGTCCCTTGCATCCCCGTTAAAAAGATACCGGGCAATCAGACCAGTTTCTCCGATACCGTCGAGTATCTGATCACCGGCCTGGGCAAGCACCGGGGAGGTGCCTGAAAAGCAAAAAATCATTACAGCTCCAACTATCAGCATGTTAAATTTCATAATCAATTTCTTCATTTATTGCTTTTTATCAATGTATGAAACACGTTTAATAATTCCAAATGTACAAAATAAGATGGAAGGAAGAGGTCGTTTTCAAGTGGATGGAACAGCTTCTAATAACCAGTGGGTTTTAAGCACCTACCATTGAAGATATAAAATAGTTGAGGCTGTCCTGATCTGACAAGACAGCCTCAACTGAGAAGTAAATCAGTTCCTTCTAAAAATAGAAGTTAAGTGATATTTTTGCGTAAGTAGGAGCAAAATTCAACCTGTAATCGTCCACAAAGTCAGCTTCAATATATTGTGAAGTAGCCGGATTCCAATATTCATCCGTATATTCATCTTTATAGCTGCCAGTAATCATCTGCATGCCAAATTCACCTCCGATACTGAAATTCTCATCAAGAAAGTACTCAGCACCAACACCGGCAAATCCTCCTAACAAAGAGACCTTATCAAGTGACTCCTGAATTTCCTCCACTTCTTCACCATTGTCAGACACTTTGGCATTAAGGAACGGTTTTGTGACACCTGCTATCAGGTAACCTTTAAGTTTGTTTTTCTCAACAGCGAAGTATTTAACTCCCAGTTCAGGCATGATAATCATCCCGCTCATCTTAATCTCATCTGTATAATTTACAGGAGCCCCATCTTCATAATCCCATTCAGTTCCTGTATTTTTGAACATGCCGGAAGCAGAATATATCTGAACTCCGGCAAAAGGGACAAATTTTCCTGCCTTATATCCAAAGTACGCATTGTTAATATTCAGTCCTGTACCCACACTGAATGAAAACTGGCTGAATGCAGTGGTGGATAAAAAAATCGCAAACACAATGATTGACACAAATTTCTTTTTCATCTTAATGAATTTAAATAGTAATAGAATACGTTTGTTTGATAATGGATACATAACTGCTGCTACAACCAATTATTATATGACAGGCCCGTAAAATCTGCAGAATATTAGTCTTTGGCTGTAAATACCCGACTCCTGACAAGTTTTGTTTTTAAATAAATCAGCATAGTAACATTTTTTACCTGTCTATTGCCTGTCGGTAAACCCGTGACAAAATAAATGGCATCCCGGATCTGCCTTAGTCTTTTCATTGTATTGAAGGCTACTGCTGCTGTTACTTTAACTATCTTTTTTTTAAAGTTATTATTGGGCAAAACCCATAAAACCGAGCGGGAGCGCCCCGTCGTCTTCCATGGGAAACCGGAAGAAGCCTCGCTCTTGTATCCATGGCTCGGGCTTTTCGTAAAACAAAAATCCCTGCCGCCTTGGGGCGGCAGGGACTGCTCTGATGTCTTTGGCGGAGAAAGAGGGATTCGAACCCCCGGTCCCACGATAGCAGGACAACGGTTTTCAAGACCGCCGCATTCGACCGCTCTGCCATTTCTCCCTTCGTCCGCCGTAGCTTCAGCGAAGGCGGAATTCGTCCGCCGTAGCTTCAGCGAAGGCGGAATTCGTCCGCCGTAGCTTCAACACAGGCGGAAAATCGGTCAGCCGCAAAGATAATACTTTTTTCATTTTTCCGAATTTTTAGGAAAAATATCCGAATTCACAGATAATCAGAGAGATGAACTATTTATCAACAGGATTTGAACACTAAATATTTGCAATTTACCTGAAGTGCCCGCAAGATGAGCGTTTGCGATGTTTTTCAGTTTCCCGGGTTCTGAGGTCAAAATACCCCGATTTATGTCTAAACCCTGCACTATTTGGGGAAAATCGACAAAAATTATTTGCTCATGTACTAAAATGAAATATATTTGTATCCAACATGAACCATTGGTCTAACCTTTAAATCGTTTATTATGACAAAAAAAGAACTGGTTAATGCAATTGCCGAGGACTCCGGTCTTTCAATCAAAGATTCAGGCAAAGCTTTGAACGCATTCGTTTCAGCTTTCGGAAAAGCTATGAAGAAAGGACAGAGAATCCAACTTCCGAACATGGGCACATTTAAAGTTACCAAAAGAAGTGCAAGAGTTGTCCGCAACCCCCGTACCAACGCCAAACTTAACGTTCCTGCAAAGAAGGTCGTTAAATTCAAACCGGCTCCCGCACTTAACAAAGGTCTTTAATCCCGATT
>JAVEXG010000150.1:0-8021 GCA_034004115.1 Bacteroidales bacterium
GAACGTTACCTCATGATTAATATCTTCATCCGAAGCAGTATAGTAGCTTTCATCCAGGCTGTCTGCCGGAAACTGAACTTCAGGTCCCAGTGACACCCTGTCTGTTTTCAGAATATATTCACGGCCATTCAATAGTGAAAAATCGTTGGCGGTGTCCGTTTGTTTTTTGCACATCGTACAAAACACAAACACAATACACAGGTATACATTCAATTTACCCATAATTAAATGATTATAAGGTTTATTTACTTCGTAATACAAAAGTAAACTGATTCTGCTTCTTTTTCATTTTAACGGGACAAGTTCAAAATTGTGCATTGGCTTGTAGTCCATTACCCAAAGAAAGGGGACCAATACGAAGATTCCCCCGATAATTGCTCCGACATTAGCCTCCTCATTTCGCTTGAGGACATAGGTGAAATCCTCGTATCCCTCGGCTTTAATTTTTACGACAGTTGTTGTCCCGACAATTTTGGTATCGGAATATGTGTATGGCGTATTTCCAGCCAGCTCCTCATTGATATAGATTTTTGCCCCTGAAGGTGTTGTCTGAAACAATGTTGTGCTTGCACAACCACCAAACAGCGTGGCTGCAACGAGGATAAGAGCGATTGTTTTTAAAGTAAATTTTTTCATGACGATGTGTTTTTAAACTATTAAATGTATGATTTTTTATTGAGTGAATAATCCTTTGGTTCAGGAATTAGATTCTTTCCCAGTGTGATTTCATTAACAGCCGGTCAGGTTCAGACAGAGAGATTCGTGCATTCCAGACATAGCTCTTTGGCCAGTCTTTGAATACTTTAACAGCCAGAAACAGGATTTTCAGGATCCATCTTTTTTCATTTGGCTGCCAGCCTCCGGACGCATGAAGTCTCATCAATATATCAAGACCCTGTTTTTCAAGAATATAATCACCGGTTAAGGTCCCTGATGAACTGTCTGTTGAAATTATGAAGTTCCCGTTCAGATGTATCTTGTCATTGAGGCATGCAATATCCGGAAGCGGGGGGTAAAGGTCAATAGTAATCTCATGATTTCTTTTTTTTGCCGCCATTCGTTTTATTTCGGAATGTCCGTTATTATCAGTCAGTTCGTAAGTAATTCCTTCTGCTTCCGTTTCGTTGGTGACGGGTTTCAAAGGAGATAAAAACCCGTTATAATTCTTGTTCAGATCAACATTGAATGTATCGGCTGAATAGCGTGTGAAAAAGTTTGCCGAGAAGTCTAACGGTAATGGGAAAGTGTCCGGTTTGCGGTTCACTTTATCGATATCGATTTCTATAACCGCGTGGTTTTTTCTTATAAATGACATCCGGTATAGTGAATAAAATGGAAGGGATACCGGGGTTTTCGAAATTACACCCACCGGTGCAAGCAGGAAGAAGGGTTTTTTCATCTTTGTTTTGTCTTCATTCACTTTTACCGTGATCTTTCGTCCACTCTTGTCCGTAAACGAGAAGAAGACATCGAGGCTGTCATCATTTATTTCAAATTTTGCCCCGTCGAGAGGACTCTCAATGAATTCAGCGTTGTTCAGAATACCGGACTGAGAGGCAAAAGGATAATCAGGTTGATGGTACACGTCACTGCCTCCGTCAATTCTGTATGCAATCACAAGAAATCGCTTCCGGTTGTTTTTGTCACGGGCCTGCTGCAATTCAAAGGTATTATAGAATTCGTCGGGGTCCTTTTCAAAATTGACCAGAATCAGATGCTCCATGTCGTCAAAACTTATGCTGAAAGGGGAAAAAAAGCTTCCGTCGGATTTTTTTGAATAGATATCATTTTCAAATGAAGCTGACGGGTTTTGTTTTAGTGAGAGATTTGGTTTCATATGAATTGGAGTAAATAAGGTATATTTTTCGGTACGCGGTACGCGGTACGCGGTATGCGGTGCGCGGTACGGAGCGAGTGCGTTGTGCGGTCAGTCAATTAGTCTGACTTCCTTTGAATTTTAAAAGGTAGAGTTGAATGAAAATTCCGTTTTCAACCTTGTTATCAAATACTGTATCTTTTTTAATAAGCTCCGATTCGGATAATACAAGGTCAAGGTTTTCCTGATTCAATTCCAGGTTGTGGAACCTGACCGCACAGAATTCTTCTCCCGGCTGTAAAAATTCTTCGGGCCGGTTGTATTGATGCACCTCTGTGAAAGCATCAACGTTCGACATTTCAGCCTTCAACCAGTAATGACCTAATCCTGAGTTGCCGCTGTATTCGACCAATGGCCCGGCAGTTACTTCTGTAATGTGAAGGATCTTTTTAATTTCAGGATAGGTGGTGGATAAATATTCAATGGTTTGCTTATAAGGCCCGTATGAAAAGCCGAAATTAGAAATGGAAGTCCGTACTCCCAGCAATAATATAACGGATATCAGGACCATTTTCAGCCATTCTGTTTTCATCCGGATAAATAGAATGGCAGGAGCTACAGCAAGCATTGTAACTATTGCCATGACATACCTTGTGGATAAGATGGGCTGTGAAAACAGGGAGATAACCGTGACAAGTAAAAGTGTTCCCAGAAAAACAGACAGTGACAGCCACAAAGCCAGACGCCAGTCAGACATCGATTTTGAAAAGCTCATTAAAATTGTAATTACAATGAGGCAATAGAACAAAACAGTTAATGCGATTGAAAAACCGGATGTCCAGAATTGTTCTGTAAATGGAATTGTAATGCAGGAAATGAACCCATTGAGATTAACTTCGGGAGCCCAGAAGGAATGCTGTACTTTTTTTATCTGAACGATGAACAGAAAGATCCAGGGGAGAAACACCAGGGCGGCCAGAAGCAACGAAGACAGATGTGGCAGCCACTTCCTGTTTTTAGTCAAAACGAGGTAGAAAAAGACAAATATGTTTGCAACAAAAGCAGCAGCCATGCTATAATAGTGGATATACATGGCTATTACAGTGAAAATGAAAAGAAAGACCAGATCGCGGTTTTTACCCGTTGTCATGAACAGGTAAGAATAAATAAATACCCCTGTAACTGAGAATGCAGCCCAGGTGTACATCCGGGCCTGATGAGAGTAAGCTGCCAGCATCGGGACCGAGATCAGCATCAGGCAGAAATACAATGCCCCCTGTTTGCCGAAAATTCGCTGTCCTGCAAAGTATCCCAGCAAAATTGCGGACAATACTCCCAGAACTGAAAACAGACGTAGTGACACGGGGCTTACGCCGGCCAGGCCGGTAAATAACCTTAAGCCCAGGTAATATAACGGCGGGTGCAAATCGTTTTTAAACCCGGCAATAAAATCAGACCATGAGCCATCCAGCATTGATATGGTGTAAATCTCATCGCTCCACAGGTCACTGAATCCAAGCCTGAATGAATATAAAGCTCCTGCTGCGATAAAAATCAGAATGAATAATAGCAAATTATTCTTTGTCAGTTTCTCAATTAATTTTTTCATACTCTACTGGTCTGAATGTGAATTTGGGAATGCTTAATGATTGTAATAGCGGTATGCGGTATGCGGTACGCGGCTTCCGGCCTGTCAATTTTGTTGAAGAATGTCTTTGGTCAGTATCTCCAGGAACCTTTCCGGCTCTTCAAACATCGGGCTGTGAGCTGAATTTTCAAAAGTGTAAAAACGCTTCACCGGAGAATCCAGCTTAAGAAGATAGTCTTCTGAAAGGTCATGATTAACTGTCAGATCATACCTGCCGCTCATAAAATAGACAGGGACATCAAGACTGTTGATCATTTTTGGTATGTCCGATTTCAGGATTTGTTCCCGGAGCCCCGATTTGTTGACGAAAGAGAATTTCGAGCGCCAGATGTTGAACTTTTCCCTTATTGTATAAGCCCTGCATGTCCAGACAGGGAAAAATACGCCTTTAATTATTGATCTTATGTTACGCATCGTTCCTATTCCAAGTTCGTGCATCGACTTATCCCTGAGAACCGAATTGAAGAAGGGAAGCAAAAAGGAATCGTTTTCAAGGATCGGGTATTTCCTGAATTCCGCCAGCATCCCTGAATCCCCTGCTGATGAATATTTATCTGTCATATATTTGTACGCCACCTTTTCGGACTCTGCCTGCCTGGTAATCTGCGAAATACCTATGTATGCATGGAACAGTTCAGGATGTTTTTCAACCGCCCCGATTGCGAAAGCTGTTCCTCCGGAATGTGCCATTACAAAGATCTTCTCTTTCTTAAACCGATTGCGCAAATAGTTTGTCACCTCTGTTGCATCAGATGCAAGTTGTTCCAAAGTAAGGCTTTCCAGCGGCATCTGAGGAGAAAACGAGATTCCGCCTCCTCTTTCCTCCCAGTAACAAACGGTGAAGTAATTCTCCATCGCGGTTGGATATTTCTCTACGAGAAAGAATTCTGAGAAGGAGGGGCCGCCGTGGATATACAGCAATACCGGATTACTGGTGTCTTTCGCCCTGATGAACATCCCCTGCCGGACACCGCCGATTTCCAGAAACACTTTTTCTGAGATGCTTCCTTCAACCGGTTGTCCGTTCGTGTCGGTTACAGGCTTTGGTTTTCCCGGACTGACAATCAGCAAAAAGACAAAAAGTGAAATCAGAATCAGGATCAGGATGCCAGAAATAAAAAGTATCATTTTGGGAATTATTTTTTTCATTATTATCAGTTCTGATACTCAATATCCTGCTGGTTCAGTCCAGGCATTCATGCACACTTGCCTTATCAGCCGTTTTCTCCCGGACCCGGAATGAGGCAGAGCTCATTACCTGAACAGTCATATAACCCGTTAGCATTTTATCTGAAATCTGTGCAGTTGTATTCTATGGCTTTCAGGCTGAACTCACCATAGCAGAAATCTTCATCCGGACGTTTATAGATAAGTTTTGCTTTTGAAGGAAGATGATATCCGTTTAGGTTTGCATATTCTGTCGCCGGGGTAATCCATGGACTGTTGACATAAGTCTTACCATCGGTAGTTTCAAATCTGTCGTTGCTCAGAAAGTTTACAATTTGTCCTTCTTCATTGAAGTACAATGTTGCTCCGATAGTAATATTGCCATTGGTGAATTTTGCACCGACAGTCAGATCGTCAATTTCCTTCCATTCGATGTTCCTGTCAATTAAGGAAGCCGGAGCCATGAAGCACATATCGTTGAATACTGTAACTGTTTCACCCTGATCCATTTCCTTACCACTGGCATTAACAACCGTAAACAGACCGAGAATTTTAATAAGCATGATGGCCTTTCGGTCCCTGTAAATGTGAAAACCTTTAGCAGGAATTCCTTTTTTCCTGGCGACTATGTAAAAGAGCCGGGTTGGCTGGTCCGTGAAATTATACTGAACCGATGTAAGAGGCATAAAATCCTCACTGGATGATGATCTTATCCCACCGGTAAACTCTACTCTGAAATTCAGCACTTTTTCTTTCCCGATTGAACCGGAGTAGCGGATATATTTACGAACGATGGCCGGCAGGTGTTGAATGTCTTTTTCAGTAAGTATTTCATTTTTAATACCTCTGGTTCTTTCAAGGGCTTCCAGGACGGCTTTTTTCCAGGTCTTTTTCATTTTTTATTTCAAATGTATCAAAGTTACATAATATTCATGGTATGCGGTATGCGGTACGAGGTAAGCGGTATGCGGCTTAAACACAGCGCCTATCGCCAATAATGCATTACACATTTAATTCGATTTTCTGACAGATCGATTAAACCAGGGCTTTTCTTTTTTCTCCTTAGGAGAGTTTGCCTGAACCCTCCGCCAAGCCTTCGCTGAAGCTGCGGCTTGCAAAGCCTGCGCCTCTTACTGTTTCAGTTTATTGTCTTTCCGGAGGTAGTTGATTAATCTTGAATCATTTCTCGGGTCAGGACCCTGGAACTGGGGCCAGTCGACCGGGTAGCCAAGGGTTACTCTGATTTTTGAATCAAAGGCTAATGGATCAATTGATATCCAGTCAAGTCCAAGCGAGGAATAGCCGGGCATGAAATAACCCGAATATATTATGTGTTTGTTGATGGTTAATGAAAATGCGGCTCCCTGGGTACCCCATTTTATCTGTCGCAATTCCTGAGCCTTTGATTCCGATATCTGGAAATAATGTTCGGCTGAATCATACAGAATGATATCGTTATATGAAATAATCGGATTCTCCGACAGCTTTTCACTGCCTGATAAGATCTCAGCGCCTGGAAATTTCTTCTGATAATCTGTCAGCAGGTAGATTTCCAGTCCGGATTCAGATAGTTTTTCACAGCTGGCAAGTGCTGAAGTGATTACGGTAATTAAAATAAACAGGTTTTTCATTGGATGGTTGTATAACAGAATGATTAAGAAAGATTAAAAAAGGTTGCGTTTACTTATTACTACAAATTTGTGCAACTTATCGCCGGACCCGGGAGGTTGCATCAACCGGCACCGTTCCTGGCTCGACAGCCCTGGCCCACACAGGCATGATGAATCTTCCGTTTGTTATTCTATAAATGCATCAATCAATTCAAACGCTATGAAAAATGCGAAGATTTTAACTTAATTTTCCAACACAGCATTCGGGCACCCCGGAATCATAAATACCTGCTTGTTATTCTGCTTTTATGAAGAAAATGACTGATTAAAAGACTTAAAGCGACAGAACAAAGAGTGACAATCAAAAATTTTAATAATGCAGGGAAAGCATAGTCCAGTAATACATATTGTACCCAAATAATGAATACGTAATGTATAAGATATAACGTGAACGAATTGGTGGTAATAAAGTCCCAAACTGCCATTTTTCGCCTGAAAACTGCCTTTGATGTTGTCAGGTAAGCGGCACAGCTGAATACGCAGGATGCCACAAAAATTGAACAGTATATAAGGTCAGAATAAAAACCTGAAATACTTCCGGCATGTACGAGCCGTTTGAGAGGAGAATCAATAAGTAATAACAAACAGAATGTTGATAATGATAAGAATATGAATAGTTTCCACTTTCTCATAAAGGTGGATTGATCAGATAGTAATCCCTTTTCGAAAGGAATTGTACCGACAATTGTACCTAAAGTGAAATAACCGAGGTAAAGAAACAATCGACTGATCTGGAAATCGAATGGACCTAAACTGGCCCATCCATCAGGACCGAACAGTAAGCGCATAGGAACATAGAGTATCCATGTTGCCTGAAACCAAACGGCAATTAATAAGAATGGTCTGTTAATCAAGGCTGAAAGCGATTCGCCAAGGCGGTCCAGAAAAACATTTAATCGTGGGAAGGTCCACACAATGATTAAATTGAATACGAACAATACCCATAGAAACCATGCCGGTCCCGGTGGCCAGAATTCAATTGTAAGAAAGTCAGCTATGTATTTAAAAATGTTTTGGTCTTCATGAGAATAAATGTAGGAAGGATAGTATGCTAATAGCGCTATTAATGTAACACCGAAAATAAAGGGAACAAACAACCGCCGGATCCTGTCATTGATAAACAACCTGGTTCCTTTTCTTTTTATACTGGACATAACGAAGAAACCACTGATTAAAAACATTAATGACATGAAGAAGATATCATTGAAATAGACAATAGCGTCAAACCCAATCCATCGCTGGACATCAACCATTGGGTGTGTTGAAAGTATGTAAGCCTCCTTGTTGAAATGTGCGTAAGTCGTATATGCTAAAGAGGCATGATGAATCACAACCGTCAGAATAATAAATGAACGTAAATAATCAATCCAATATACTCTTTCTTTCATGCTTTATCCTTCTCGCGTTATTAATTAAATCTCATGAATCATATCAACTTAAGTAGAATAAATGAATTCATTTTTTCATCGGGATTTCCGCCGATAACATAAAGACTACCACAAGCGAATGATATAGGTTGAGATGCCCTTATAATATCCATTGGAGAACAGACCTTCCATCCTGCCTTACAATTCTGTCAATACAATTTAATTATAATGCTGACAGAATTTTAAAAAGTATGGATCTGATAAACGGATTGTTAAAATAGTAACTGAATTGGTCAGTATTGCTTCATTTCTTAACCATTTTATAAATCATGAAATTGCTGTTTTCTTCATCA
>JAVEXG010000151.1:0-7968 GCA_034004115.1 Bacteroidales bacterium
CCGGCTGCGCCCAAAGCTCCGATTCTTTAATGATTTCAGGAATGAATCGCACTGCAGGTCCGAAAACACCGCCTCCCATAAGTACTTTTTCAGGATTTAAGAGGCTGACTATGTTTGCCACTGCCATTCCCCAGAACTCAATACATTGAGCTATCACCTTACCTGCCAGCCTGTCGCCCTCTTCGAGGGCTTCAAAAACATGACGGCCTGTGATTGCTTCAGATTCAATACTCCTGAGCTTACCCGAATAGTTGTCGTCTTCTGCGAGCAATTCCCTTGCAACCCTTGCCATTCCGTCGCCCGAAGCATTGTATTCAAAGCATCCGCAACTTTTATATTTAGCCTGGAACGGCCTGTCGAGAGCCATCCAGCCGATGGCCCCCGCTATGTCGTCACTTCCTCTGAGAACCTCGCCTTTTGAAAGAATTCCGGCCCCGATCCCTGTTCCCACAGCAAGGAATACTGCATCCCTGCAGCCCTTTGCATTTCCCATCCAAACTTCGCCCAGAATCGAACAGGCTCTGTCGCTGTCGATCAGTACCGGAATATCGCCCGTTGCTTCGCTTATTTCACGAAACAGGGGATAATCGCTCCAGCCTTCTATGTTGGGAGCCCATACGGTGCCAGTCCTCACCATGCTGATCCCCGGAACAGAAACCCCGATGGATCCAATTTTTAATCCCTCACGCCGGGCTCTTTCAAGATTTGCCCTGATACATCCGGTTACAAAACTGCCTGCCTCCTTCCCTGAACGGGATCCTAGGGTTACTCTCTCACTGCTCAGCATCTCACCGCTGTCTGAAAAAACGGCTGCCGCAAGCTTTGTGCCTCCAAGATCAACTCCGAGTACTTCCATCAGCTATCTTTATTTATCATTGTTCCGTTAAGGAGATCATCTATCCTTACAAAACTATAACCCCTGGCTTTCAGTTCCCTCACAAGTTCCGGCAGCAAAAAATAAAACTTGTCGGTCCTCCGGGGATCCGTACCCGCATGTACAAGCAGAATAAAACCGTTAAGACCTGTTTCCTGCCTGCTTTCATAAGAAACGACAGAATTGCAGATAGTCCTGCTGTCAACATATCCGGTACCCATTTCAGGAATGGTATAATCGGCATTGCTCCTTGTCCCGGGCGTGAAATTTATTAACTGAAGTCCATATTCCCGGGTCCATGTGGCAATTGAATCGTTATACCACTCATAGGGAGGGAGGTACCAGAGCGCCTGCTCTTTATTAATTCCGAATTTCTGCAATTCGTCATGTGAGGCTTCAAGGTCATCAAGAAATTCCTTCCGGGTAACAAGAAGGCTGTCCCGTTTTACCCAGTCGCAGTACAGGAGATGATTGTCGGAGTGCGAGCCCAGGTAATTCCCGTCTGCAGCAAGCAATCTTATCCATGGCTCAAATTCCCTGTTCCTGTAAAACTTCCCGGTAAGAAAAAAGGATGCCCTGATATCTTCGTCTTTCAGCATTCCCGATATGAACTCCAGTCCATCGCCGAATTCGTCTCCGGTGAAAACAAGTGCAATTTCCTGAACTGTTGTGTCTCCGCGAATTATTGCACCATGGCTGAATGTTAATACACGATCGCCCGTCCCTGAACAGGCCGTAACGACTGTCAGGAAAAGGATGAAAATCAGACCTGAGGCTTGCCTGGACATTAACCTGGCTTTTTCAATTAATCATGCGGCCTTTCGGCCCGGGTTCATATCATGCTGCCATTCAGACAGACCTTTTGCACGTTGAATTCATCATCAAATGCAACCAGGTCGGCCCGGCATCCGGCTTCGATCCTGCCCCTGTCGGCGATTCTCATCACCCTTGCCGGATAGAGTGTTGCCATCCTCAAGGCCTCCTCCATCGGGATGGAAACATTCCTTACACAATTCTCAACGGCTTTCATCATTGTAAGGGCTGATCCTGAAAGTGTCCCGTCGGGCAGGGTGAACCTGTCTTCCCTTCTTATGTGCATATAGGATTCCCGCCTGTTTTCCTCCACCGCGTCGGATATTAGGAAGAGTCTGTCGTTCAACAGCTTCTTTGCAATTGAGACCATGCTGTAGTCAACATGTATCCCGTCGGCAATAATACTGGCAAAAACACCAGGGGTCTGGAACACCGCACCCGGCAGACCCGGATCGCGGTGATGAAGCTGCGACATGGCATTGAACAGGTGGGTGGTAGTCCTTACACCATCAAGGAAACCCTCGACCCCCTCCCTGAAAGTGGCATTGCTATGTCCGGCTGCAACAACTATTCCGCTCTCATTCAGAAACTCAATAATCTCACGGCTGCATACCTCCGGTGCGATTGTCATCATTCCGATAACTTCCCTGCCTTGTGATACGAGGGTTTTAACATCCTCCAGGACAGGTGTTCTGATATATTCCTTAATATGGGCACCCCTCCTCAACGGATTCAAAAATGGTCCTTCGATGTGCAAACCAAGCAGGGCCGGGTTCTGATTTTCACCGGCTGTCTTGATTACCTGCCTGTAAACCTCATCAGAGTTTGTCGGGATGGCAATAAGAAATCCTGTGGTCCCGGTGCGGACAATCGCAGAGGTGATGGCTTCAAGGGCTTCAGGCGTTGGCTCAGCGGAAAAGAGGTAACCTCCGCCCCCGGCAATCTGAAGATCAATGAATCCCGCCGTCAGGTAATTTCCGCCGCAGTCGATTATTTCGCAGCCTGAAGGAATCTTGAAAGGCTCAGTTATTGAATCGATTATGTTATCTCTGACAATCAGGGCTTTCCCGTCTATAGTTTCAGTGCCGGTGAATATCCTGGCATTTGCAAAAGCAAGTGGCATATATTTTAATCAATTTTTTATTTTTTATATGCTAATCCTGTATAAGCTGCCGGCACATTCCATCCCGACACTTTCAGCACCGGGTCTCCGCCCTTAAGTTTTGCTTCCGGACAGGTTACGGTAACCTCTGTTTTCTCTCCGGGAGCAAGGGTGATATATCCCTGCGACCAGAACGACGGCAGAATTTCCTCCTCATTTATGAGTATCTGAGGCCTTATAAAGAAAGCGATTTTTGAAGAGTTGTTCCTGATCTGGATCTTCCATGTCCGGTCATTATGGCTGTCCTCCGACTTCAGCACCGTCGTTTCCACATTTGTCTCAGCCATATCATCCAGTGCCTTGTAATCGCCCGATGGCGAGAGCCAGTAAGCATTGCGGGAGATCACGTTTCCGGACTTATCCCTCAGGTTCAGAACGACAAACACAAAGTCTCCGTATTCCTTTACAATATTATCGAGTGTGGATGTTTCCATAATGTCAGTTGCACCCAGCGAAATGCTCATGTTGTCGGTAAACAGACGTTTCGAATCAAGCGAGTAAACCTCCGCCTGTGCAGTAAGCCCGGAGATAGGCCTGTAAGTCCTGTTAAGCACCATAACCTTGTTATTCAGCAGGTTCAGCTGGATGTGAACCGGTTCGCATGCGTTCTGCATGAAGTAATATCCTGCGTTCGGCATCATGTACCAGTCGTACACCTGCCAAACGAGACTCGGGAATGCTGCGTTAAGCTTCCAGAGCATCACCCCGCCGATATCATTGAGTTTATGTCCGGCAGCCTCGAAGATACCCTGGTACCCAACTGCATTCATCAGCTGCATCTTGTCGCAGAACTGTTCCATGCTTTCAGCTTCTCCGTGACGCTTTATCATATCGTTGTAATAATTGTCCCATCTTCCGTTGCCCGTGCAAACATCATGGTAACCCCATGTATTGTTAAGAGGATATGGCAGGGCAGGATCCCAAACCAGATCGGGAATGATTTTTGGCAGAATGTTGTAGGGCTGCATGGACGGCAATCCGGTTTCATCCTTGAACACCCAGTCCTTCGCCGAAACCGCTCTCTTGTAGGTGCTGACGGGGTCCTGCCATGTATAGGGACCACCGCTGTAAACGCCGCCGGGATTATTGTCGGGCCATGAGGCCGGCCAGCCCTCAGGCAGCCTGGCAAAGCCCGAGGAGCTCGGAATAAACGGTCTGGTCCCGTCGAGCGAAATAATACTATTTCTCATGAAATCGTACAGTTCCCTTCTGGCATGTCCTTCGTTTCCTCCGGTCCAGACAAGCAGGCTGGGATGGTTCCGTATGCGGAGAATTGTGCTTTCCACGTTCCTTTTGAAGACTTCGCTCTCGAGAGGCCAGTCGGGCGACCCCTTGAATTCTCCCTGTGTATCTCCTGTGATCCAGAAATCGGACCACACGAGAAGGCCGTACCTGTCGGCTGCATCAAAAAACTCATCGCATGGAGTGACGCCTCCTCCCCAGATCCTGACCAGGTTTATGTTTGAATTCCTGCAAAGCCTCAATTCGTAATCATACCTCAGCGAATCGCGGTTCAGCATGAAATCAGGAACCCATGCTCCGCCTGTAAGGTGAACCCTTCTTCCGTTAACATAGAAATCGCGGCGCCAATTGCCATCTGTTTCAACTGCCTTTGATGAGACAGTTCTTATGCCGAAGAGGAAGGTAGTGTCGTCCGAAATTCCCGAATGACCGGAATAACTGAGGTTTATCCTGTAAAGGTTGGGCTTTCCGTATCCGTTGGGCCACCATACTGCCGGCTTGTTGAAGGTAAGTTCCTTTGCATTTTCGGGTGTCAGTTCAACAGTATTCGATCCGTTGCCGCCCACTGCCACATTCCTGGTAAAATGCACCGTCCTGCCCCTGAAATTTTCGGGAGAGATTCTGACAGTCAGCTTACCCATTTCATTTGATCCGGTATGATTAAAAAGTGTCAGGCCGAGAGAGATCTTTGCCACGGAAGTATCCTGCTCGCCTGCAAATGAGGTTGTGATTTTTGTATTTCCGATTGTTACCCCGCCGGTGGTCCTGAGGTAGACCGGCAGCCAGATACCCATGTTGCGGTCACGAACCGGGGGCACCCAGTCCCATCCCACCGAACAAAGCATTGTGACGTTCTTTCCGATATCACCCGTCGGGCCGCCGTTAGGATAGAAATCATCGAAAGCCTTGAGCTGTTCCGCTGACGGAAGCCCCGGATAATCGAGAGGATAGATCCTGACCGCGAGTGCATTTATCTCACCCGCCCTGATATGCTGGGTTACATCAAGACTGTACTGTGCAAACATGCCAGCCATTACAGTCGAATCAGCCACCTGCTTACCGTTGACCCAGACCCCGGCACGGTAGTTGATACCCTTGAAGATCAGCTGAAAACAACGTCCTGCATCGGAAGCAGGCACCTGAAATTCGGTACGGTACCAGTAAGGTTTTTTCCAGGGGTTGGCTTCACCAGGAATGAAACTGAACTTCTCAAGGTCGTATTTTTTGTTGAACTCATCTGAAGCATCAGGGATCAGCATATTGTTGAGCCCCATATTCGGGTCGGGATAAACGCCGTTGGCAACCAGACCTGAAAGGACCGTTGAAGGAACCTTCACCGGGAACCAGTAGTCCTTTGCCATGTAACCGGGAGCAGATATTTCTTCCCCTGCGGCAGTTACAACTGCAGAAGACTGCAGTTCAAAATCGGTAAGCTTAACCTGCCTGACCTTGCCTGCCTGGGAAAAAGCCAGAACCTGGCTGATCAGCAAAAACACCGTTATCAATCTTAATCTACGTATCATATTCTTTATAGTAATAATGTTTATAGTTTAACAGAAACTGCATTTTCAGGACCTTGTGAATATAGCTAATTATTGTCAAAGCTCTCCTTCGGTGGCTGTACACCGGGCTTCACCAACCCGCCGGGTCTTTCTCCCCTGACCGTCATAGTGCCCAGAGTCATTATAAAAATTGTGAGAAGTATCACCAGTGTTATAACTTCCTCATTTACAATGAAAATCCTCGATGCCGCAGGGATACTGATGAAAAGAAGGATTGTTATAAGCCCTCTTGGCGCAAAAAATACGAGGGGAACGGGCTTCATCCTTAAAACAGTAACGAAAAACAACAGTCTCAGCAGGAACAATCCCAGGGTTATGGCCCCTGCTGTTACAAGATTATGCCACTCGAACAGGCCCTCAACCCTTACATAGAAACCGAAGATTATGAAAAAGAAGGAGCGGACCAGAAATGTAAACTCTGTAAGGATTGTATTGAATGACTTGACATCGCTCCGGAATTTTGGAAAATCAACGTATTTTTTTACAAAATCAATTTCAAGAAAATGGTTGTTCGAAAGTATCAGTCCGAATATCATTACAAGAAGAAGCGCCGGAAGAACCAGTATCTTGGCGATTGCATAGACAAGGATAATTGCGGTCATTATCAGGACGTAGTTGACGTGGTAGGTGATCTTGTGAAGAAGGATTGCAAGAGTAAGGGAGGTCACTCCCGCCACTACTATTGTCAACAGGCTCCTGGCCCCCATCTCAAGAATGTCGTTTCCGATGGTTCCCTCACTGAGCAGGACAAAGTCGAATATAATAATGCCGAAAATATCTGAAAAAGAGCTCTCATAAACCATGAACTCCTTTTCCGCAGGGTTCAGCATTGATGAGGCCGGGATTGCTATTGCGCTGCTGATAATTCCAAGGGGCATTGCGTTCAATAAAGCAACTTTGAGTGAATAACCAAAGTACTCCGTGAGGATCAGGGTTAATGCTGCCGAGAAAATCACAAACAGCACAAGGGCTGAGGTGATTGATTTTAAAATCATCCCCCTTTTGCGTCTCTCGAGCTTCAGGTCGAGACTGGCATCCAGGACTATCAGGACAAGTCCGATTGTGCCGATCACCGGAAGCAGGGGCTGGAGGTTGGGTATATGTAGCTGAAGGGATTTAACGATCAGTTGAAGGACTATCCCCATGATGATCAGCAGGATAACTCCAGGAACCCTGGAATACTTTCCCGTAATGTCAAACAGATATGACAGGATGATTATTATGCACAGGACCAGAATGATATAGTTTGTCATACAGGGTATTGCTCTGTTTTATCAGCTCTCCGAGAAACTCTTGCTCAGCACTTTCCTGGTTCCTGTCATGAAATATCATCCGGAACAAGAAGTTTCAGAACTGAAATATACTCAATAATACGCTTGTTCCCCTCAACTGCTTCCCTTTTTTACCAAAGCAAAAGCAGGATCAGGTTAACCAAATACATGGTCAGGAACCTGTCCTGCTGATATTTATGGTCCGGGAACTTCCCTGTGACTAACGGGCTATTTCCTTATAAGAAGCCAGGTGTCGGAGTATGCGGGAAATCTTGTGCGAATCCTCCCGATCTCATTTCTTGCCTCAACGATATCGTCGGTGGCCTTTACAGATACCCTGTACAAACCGGCATCATTTTTCAGAACCTCTGAAGTGAATCCATCCTTTCCGATAAGCGCCTGATGGTCCCTTGCATTTCCAGGATCCCTGAAACTTCCGATTATTACAAAGTATTTTCCCGGCGAAGGCTCACGGTTCTCATTGGGAACCAGCTTCTCCTCAACTTCCTTTATGGGAACGGGAATGGGTGTTGAAGGCATAAGTACCGAAGCTTTTATAGATGTCCCTTCAGGTTCCTTTTCGGTCTTTTTACTGCCGAACAGGCTTGTCTTGCTTACGTCGCATGAAGCAGCAATAATCATCACCGCCGCAAAAAGTAAAATCACTCTTTTCATCAGTATATAATTTTTAATTTAATGGTCTGATGGAACCCACATGGATGAGAGCTATATACATACGTGTTTGTGTGTTTGACACATGTGGGTTTCATAATCCATTGTTTTTCATTGCGCAAAGGTGCGAAATTATCTCAGAACCTGCAACAAATGAAAAGTCGGGATTAAGAAATATTGATTATATTGCATTGTCAGTCACAAAGGTAGCCATGAGTAATTCAATAAGCGGCTGATGAAATTCCCGATAGTACTAACATTCAGGACAATCACTAAAATCAGAATCAATGTTCAGAATCAGGAAGATATTCAATCCCTGGCTTGAGGGAAACCGGCAGTCGGCAGAAAAGGTAAGGGAAATCATGGAACTGC
>JAVEXG010000152.1:0-7813 GCA_034004115.1 Bacteroidales bacterium
GCATTAAGGCGTTAAGGCATGAGGCATGAGGCGTGAGCCTTGTGTCTTGCGTCTTGCGTCTTGTTGAGGACAACAGCAAAAATAGTTTTACTCCGTGTTACTCCGTTCTTAACTCTGTGTTACTCCGTGGTTAACTCCTTGGTTCAAAAGAAATTACCCAGCAATGCTTCCCCCTTTCAGGAACTTGTCAATTTCCTTTGCTGCTTTTCTTCCCGATGCGATGGCATTTACCACAAGACTGGCCCCTGAAACCGAGTCCCCGGCTGCAAAGACCTTGTTTACGCTTGTCAGACAGTTACCGTTGGTCCGGATGTTTTGTCTTTCATTCAGTTCCAGTCCGAGCTCCGATACAAGTCCTTCGATAACCGGATGGACAAATCCGAGGGCGAGCAGTACAAGGTCGGCCTCCATTACCTGGATTGTATCGTGGACTGGCTTCATTGAATAGCTTCCGTTGTTTTTCTCCCAGATCACATCTTCAACTTCAATGCCCCGGACAATTCCGTTCTCACCTGTGAACCTCCTGGTGGCAAGACTCCAGATCCTCTCAACACCTTCTTCGTGGGAGGTCGAGGTCTTGAGCGTTTTAGCGTAGTACGGCCAGGGATTGTCCGGTGTTCTGAATACCGGAGGTTTGGGAAGTATCTCTATCTGGGTCACGCTTGCAGCTTTCTGACGGATTGCCGTTCCGACACAATCGGAACCGGTGTCGCCGCCCCCCAGTACCACCACTCTCAGGCCTTCTGCGTTTAAGGTGTTGTCAGAGAGATGGATCTGGCCTGAGTTGACCCTGTTCTGACTGGCAAGATAATCGACTGCAAAATGGATTCCCCTGAGGTTTCTTCCTTCCACCTGAAGATCGCGGGGATGACCTGACCCGATTGCAATGCAGACTGCATCAAAACTGTCAGTAAGCTCACGCGCTGATATATCCCTTCCGATCATGACGCCTGTCCTTATTGTTAATCCTTCCTCCGTCATCAGTTTCAGGCGCCTGTCAATTACCGCCTTGGTAAGTTTGAAGTCGGGAATTCCGAACCTGAGCAGTCCGCCTGCCTTGTCATCCTTTTCGAACAGTGTTACCGAGTGTCCGGCCTTGTTAAGAAGGTCGGCGGCAGCCATTCCTGCCGGACCGCTTCCTATTATTGCAACGGTTTTGCCGGTTCTTGTTGCCGGAGGAGATGGTTTTATATATCCTTCTGCAAAGGCTTTTTCAGCAATTGCAACTTCATTTTCGCGGATTGTAACGGGTTCCTGGTTGATATTCAGAACACATGAATGCTCGCAAATAGCAGGACAGATTCTCCCTGTGACCTCGGGGAAGTTGTTTGTGGCATATAACCTGTCATATGCCCCTTTCCAGTCGCCCCGGAAGAGGAGATCGTTCCATTCCGGGATCAGGTTGTCAACCGGGCATCCCCAGTGACAGAAAGGAATTCCGCAATCCATGCACCTGGATGCCTGCAGCATCCTGTCCTCGCTGTTCAGTATCTGCTCCACCTCACTGTGGTCGTTAACCCTTTCGTTTACAGGCCGGTTGCCTGCTTCCTTTCTTTTAATCTTCAAAAATCCTGTAACGTCTCCCATTTTAACAGTATTATTATTGCCAATTATGACTCCTTTATATTCAAACTAATCCCTCTTTAGCCCCCCTTTAGGGGGGTTGGGGGGTAGCCCCTTTTTGGGGGTATGGTCCCAAGGTGCCTGACGGCCGTCAGGGATTACGAACCCCCGCTGATCTCAAGATCCAGTTCAACGCTGGCTATCTTCTTCTTCAGTTCCTCCAGTTTCTGTTCCTCCATAACCCTCTTGTAATCATAAGGTATCACCCTGATGAACATCGGAAGATATTTTTCGAATTCATCAAGTATCATTTTTGCTTTTATGCTTGTGGTGTAATTGAAATGCCGGGTGATAAGTTCCCTGAGTTCCTTTATGTCAGCTTTCTCTTCCACCAGCGACAACTCAACCATTCCCATGTTGCAGTAGTAATCGAAATTACCCGATTCATTCAGTACATAAGCTATACCGCCGCTCATTCCTGCAGCGAAGTTGCTTCCCGTGGCGCCGAGTACAACCACTCGTCCGCCGGTCATGTATTCGCAGCAATGATTGCCAACGCCTTCCACAACGGCTGTTGCACCGCTGTTTCTTACGGCAAATCTTTCACCTGCAACTCCCGAGATGTAGGCCTCGCCTTTCGTTGCGCCGTAAAGCACAGTATTTCCGATTATGATGTTCTTGTCGGATTCAAAGGTGGATCCGGCCGGAGGAACGACTATTATACGTCCTCCTGAAAGGCCTTTTCCGAGATAATCGTTCGATTCGCCTTCGAGATGGAACTCGATTCCGGGAACCAGGAACGCGCCGAAACTCTGACCTGCCGATCCTTTGAAACGGCATTTAATACTTCCGTCAGGCAGACCTTCCGAGCCGTAGATGGATGCGATTTTTCCTGACAGCATTGCCCCGGTTGTTCTGTCGGTGTTCTTTATAATACCTGTGATTTTGACAGGTTCTCTTTCGGCTATGGCTTTTTCTGTCTTTGATATCAGTTCGTTATCCAGGACATTTCCAAGTTTGCTTTCCTGCTGTTCGACGCAGTGCATGTCGTATCTGGCGGCTTCGGCAGGCAGGCGGAGCATATTTGAAAGATCCAGGTTCCTGGTTTTCCAGTGATTCACCTCCGGGTTGCGTTCGAGAAGGTCGAATCGTCCGATAACTTCGTCCAGACTTCTGAATCCCATCTCTGCAAGCTGCTCCCTCACGCCTTCGGCAAGGAAGTTAAAGAAGGTTACCAGGTATTCTGCTTTTCCTAGGAATCTCTTGCGCAGTTCCGGATTCTGGGTGGCGATTCCGACAGGACAGGTATTGAGGTGGCACTTCCTCATCATAACGCAGCCAAGAACTATCAGGGCGCTGGATGCGAAACCGAATTCCTCGGCACCAAGCAGTGCCGCAATTATAATATCTTTTGGTGTTTTGAGCTGTCCGTCAGTCTGAAGGGTAACCTTTCTGCGCAGGTTGCTCATGACCAGCGTCTGCTGAGTTTCTGCGAGACCAAGCTCAAGCGGGATGCCGGCATGCTTGATCGAAGATGCCGGACTTGCCCCGGTTCCTCCTTCGTAGCCGCTGATTGTAATAAGATCGGCTCCTGCTTTTGTGACGCCGGCAGCGATTGTCCCGACGCCGCTTGCAGAAACAAGCTTCACGCTGATCCTTGCTTTCGGATTTACATTCTTGAGGTCGAATATAAGCTGTGCCAGGTCCTCAATCGAGTAAATGTCGTGGTGAGGCGGCGGAGAGATCAGAGTGATACCCGGGATCGAATACCTGGTCTTCGCTATGATCCTGTCAATCTTATGTCCGGGAAGCTGGCCTCCTTCTCCCGGTTTTGCACCCTGTGCGATTTTTATCTGGATCTCATCTGCATTTACAAGGTATTCTGTTGTCACTCCGAAACGGCCGCTTGCAACCTGCTTGATAGCACTTCTTGCCGATTGTCCGTCGGGCATAAGCCTGAACCTTTTCGGGTCTTCACCACCTTCACCGGTATTGCTTCGGCCGCCTATGCGGTTCATGGCAATAGCTAAAGTCTCATGTGCCTCACGGCTTATCGAACCGAACGACATTGCTCCGGTGACAAACCGCTTCATAATCCTTTCAGCCGGTTCTACTTCTTCAAGAGGTATCGGATTCTTCCTCGTCTTGAGAAGTCCCCGTATGAATAGAGGTGCTGCAGTATCAGCATCGGCTCTGCGTGAGTATTCCATGAATTTTTCCCTGTCTTTTGTCCTGGTGCTCCATTGGAGAAGGGAAATTGTTTCAGGATTCCATGCATGCTTTTCACCGTATTTCCGGAATGCATAAATTCCTTCGGTGTGTATCTCGGGTATGTATTCGTCAGAAAACGCTTTCCTGTGCGGAATTAGGACCTCTTCAGCGATTTCATCGAGACCAATGCCGCCGATTCTGCTGGTTGTCCCGGCAAAATATTTATCAATTACGTCAGGATGAACACCGACAGCCTCAAATATCTGTGCTGACCTGTAGCTTCTGAGGGTGCTGATACCCATCTTCGACATTATCTTAAGAATTCCCTTGTTGATGGCATTGATGTAATTTTCTTCCGCCTTCTGGTAGTCGAGCTGGATTGCCTTGTCCTTTACAAGCCTGTCGATAACCGCGAAGCTGAGGTAAGGGTTGATTATACTTGCGCCATAACCGAACAACAGGGCATAATGCATCACCTCCCTTGGCTCGGCCGATTCTACAACAATATCTATCTGCATCCTTTTTCTCTTTGAAATAAGGTAGTGATGCACGGCCGAAACCGCCATGAGAGACGGCACCGGAGCTTTGTCGCCATCTATTCCTCTGTCGGACAGGATAATATAGTTTTTGCCTTCGTCGACGGCTTTTTCTGCATCTGCACAAAGAGAGCCGATTGCCTCTTTCAGTCCTTCTCCGCCTTTTTTTGCATCGAAATGCATAAGGAGGGTGGCTGCCGAGAATCCTTTGTATCTGAGGTTTTTGACTACCTGAAAATAAGTGTTGGAGATGACAGGATTCTTGAAACGGACCATTTTGACATGATAGGGAGATTCGTCCAGCAGGTTTTGCTGAAGCGAACCGAGGTATCCTGAAAGTGTCATTACCAGCTCTTCCCTGATGGGATCAATAGGAGGATTGGTTACCTGAGCAAACATCTGCTTGAAATAATTGAAGAGGCGGTAGGTCTTGCGCGAGAGCACAGCCACGGGCACATCGTTACCCATTGAGCTTATCGGTTCCTTGCCGGTTGCAGCCATTTCCCCTATAAGCCTTATAGTCTCTTCAGGCGAGTAATTGAATGCGGTGATGTATTTCTGATATAGATTACCCATATCGGGTGTGATAATATGTCCGGTTTCAATTTCCTCGAGCCTGACCATATTCTGTGCGATCCACTTGCCATAGGGGAAATCGCCGGCCAGTTTGGCTTTAAGTTCAGAATCATTGTAGACCTTGCCTTTTTTTGTGTCGACAAGAAGCATTTTACCAGGTTTAAGACGTCCTTTTTTCTTTATCTCCTCCGGTTTGAACTGAAGAACTCCGGCCTCGGAGCCCATTACAATCAAGTCGTTTGTAGTGAGAAGATATCTCGACGGGCGCAATCCGTTCCGGTCGAGCATCCCGCCTATATAACGTCCGTCGGAGAATATGAGTGAAGCAGGACCGTCCCACGGTTCCATGAAAGTGGAATGATAGTGGTAGAAATCGCGCAGTTCCTCAGGGATCGGATTCTTTGCGTTGATTGATTCGGGGATAAGTATCGACATGGCGTAGGGAAGCGACTTTCCGCACATAAGAAGGAATTCAAGCACGTTGTCGAGCGATGCCGAATCGCTTTTTTCGGGTTCTATGATCGGAAAGATCTTTTCAAGGTCACCGATCACGTCTGATTTGAGGATTGATTCCCTTGCCTCCATCCAGAAGCGGTTCCCCTTGATTGTATTTATTTCACCGTTATGTCCGAGCACCCTGAAAGGCTGAGCAAGATCCCAGCTTGGAAAAGTGTTGGTGCTGAATCGCGAGTGGACCATTGCAATTGCACTCTGCATTCTTTCGTCATTCAGGTCGGAGAAATACTCGCTAAGCTGAATGGATGTCAGCATACCTTTATATACAAGTACCTTGGTTGACAGGCTGGGGATATAAAAGAATTTCTTCTGTCCGATTTCCGATTCCCTGATCACAATCTCAGCGCGTTTGCGGATTATGAACAGCTTCCTCTCAAGCTCATCCTGCGTGAGGTCGGCACCCAGGAGAATCTGCCTGATCTCGGGTTCAGTGGACCTGGCAATTTCTCCTATTGTTGAATTGTCTCTGGGTACTTCGCGGAATCCAATAAAGTTGACACCTTCCTCTTTTATAATATTTAATAGTATATCGCAGCATGTTCCGGCATCGTCGGGATCTTTTGGCAGGAACACAAGTCCTGTTCCGAATTGCCCTTCCGGGGGGACCGGATAACCCTGGATAAGGTAGAAGTCCCTTGGGATCTGAATCATCACCCCTGCACCGTCGCCTGTTTTGCTGTCGGCGCCTTCGGCTCCTCTGTGAGTCATGTTCCTGAGGATGTCAAGTCCCATGGTTATAATTGAATGCGATTTCTTCCCCTGGATATGCGCCACAAATCCGATTCCGCAGCTTCCATGTTCAAATTCCTGATTGTAAAGTCCTTCCCTGGTTGGTCGTTCTGTTCTCATCTTTAAGATATTTAACTGTTCGTCCATAATTTCCACAAAAAAGCCGTTCCCTGAATGTGAAGAGAACGGCTATCTCTGATCCTATGAAAAGACCATTCTCAGTCGGTTTCTCTAAACCTGACGACCAAAAACGGGTTATTTGAGTTAATAAACAGTTGTTCTGTTGGTTTTAATTCGACGACAAATGTATAATAAAACTTTCATTCTGTAATACAAATTCAAGAAAAAATTAATAATAATCAGTAAAAATCAATAAAAGTTATTAACTGACAGTTGATAAAATATTTGCTTATCTCTCTTCCAGTCCCGTCAGGGGCGTAATGATTTGGGGCCTGACACAGGAGTAAGCAGTGGTGCACCTGGTTTATTAAAACACAATGGGTATTCAAGTCCCGTTAGGGGCGTAATGATTTAGGGCCTGACACAGGAGTAAGCAGTGTTGCGCCTGGGTTATTTAAGACAAACGGTCTTTCAGTCCCGTTAGGGGCGTAATGATTTAAGGCGGGGCATCGCCCCGTTTTGAGGCACTCACACAGTTGTCGAGCCCCGTAGGGGCGAAATGTTTTTGCCGTCAACGCATTGTCTGTCAGTATACAATTAATTTCCCGGTTGGTTAATTTATTTCGCCCCATCCGGGGCTTTGCATCATATGGTGGTCAATTGGACGGGCTGCGCCCATCCCTAGATCATGTAAGGCCTACGGCCTGAAATCATGCATTGAACATGTTGCAGCGAAAGGGCAGGGATACTCTTCCAGTCCCGTCAGGGGCGTAATGATTTAGGGCGGGGCATCGCCCCGTTCAGGGCATCCACACAGTTACAGAGCCCCTTTAGGGGCGAAATGTTTTTTTGGCATGAAATCAGGCATATAGCATACTGAATCAACGGTAAACATTTTTTTTAACTTAGCACGTTCAAAATCAAACAGAGACTTCCAATGGAAAAACCCGGCAATCTGATCCTTGTTATTTTCGGCGCTACTGGCGATCTGAACTCCAGGAAACTTGTTCCTTCCCTGTTTTCCCTGATGAATCAGGATCTCCTGCCTGAGCGGTTTGTACTGCTTGGGGTGGGAAGGGGAGAGATGACCTCCGGGGATTTCAGGGATAAAATGGCCGCTGCCATAAGAAAATATACTGAAGACCGTGACCAGGATATGAATCATATTCCGGAGTTCGTTAAGAATCTGGAATATCACAGGCTGGATTATAATAAGGTATCGGATTATGCGGATCTGGGACATAAGCTCATGAAAGTGAGGAACGAGTCGGGCATTGGCGGCAATGTCATATTTTACATGGCAACCCCTCCGAACATATATGAGACTGTCTGTTCCAATCTTTCGGAAGCCGGACTGACGGATCAGGCCGAAGGATTCAGGAGAATCATTATTGAAAAGCCTTTTGGTTATGATCTGGAGAGCGCGAAGAGGCTTAATGGCGTTCTTCACAGGCTGATGCACGAGGACCAGATTTTCAGGATCGATCATTATCTTGGAAAGGAGACCGTTCAGAACCTGATGGTCACAAGGTTTGCAAACGGAATATTTGAGCCGTTGTGGA
>JAVEXG010000153.1:0-7812 GCA_034004115.1 Bacteroidales bacterium
GTAAAGGCAAAAATGAAAAATACAAATTCAGTTAACGACCTGGTTCTTAATATAAATAAGTGTGAATCAGAACTTAAAAAGAATTTCCCCGCTATCCAATGGATATTCTTTGAGCCGGATACCGAGTGAAATCCTTATATCCTGCAAAAGCCGGTTACCTTGACCTCAATCAGCCGGCACAACTGATGTTTTTATATTTTTCTAGAGTTCATAAGATTAACTCGGGCGCAGGGAGGTCAATTTGTCCCGGCGTTAGGCGTTCACGACGGCTTTTACAATATAATGAACGTTTTTGATCGGAAAATGAGCCGGGAATTCATTTCGGATCCGTCAGATAGTCAATTGCCAGTTCAATTACCCTGTCTTTTCCTGAATTAATATCATCAGGAGCATTGTTAATCAGGATATCAGGAATTATCCCTACCCCTTCCGGGCTTGTTCCGTCACCAAGGAGGGTCAGCGTGCACGGGTAATACAACTTCCATCCGACGGGGAGCTGAGCCACATGCGTCACCTCACCGATTGCACCCCTGGTAGTGTCCCCTATCTGTGTTGTGCCAGGCATATTTTTCAGTATCAGCGTAAAAGCTTCAGATCCGCTTGCTGAAAACCTGTTTGTGAGAACCACATTCTGTTTCGTATAATGAATGCCATCATCTCTCGGGAAGATCTTTTTGGGCATTGCTTCACTGAAGTCATTGTGCCCCGGGCCGATTTTAACCTTTGAATAATAATAAGTTATCTCCCTGTCTATAAAAAATGAAGCAGCATACAGATCATTCCTGGTCAATCCTCCGCCATTGTTGCGAATATCAATGATGATCCCGTCACAGGGTAACAGATCCCTGATCACATTATCCATGTCTCTTATCCAGTCTCTCCCGTTAGCGGCTCCCGAGAAAGAGCGTATATACAGGTAGCCCAGGCTCGTGTTTCTGATGCGCCCGCTGATCAGGTTTCCCTCACCTGCTACCACGGAATTAACCAGGTATTCTCTTCTTACCAGATCAATACTGAAGGTATTCCTGTCATAATAATCCATAACAGGACAAAATCCCAGGGTAAAGTCTTCATTTACCAGCTCCAGGTGCCCGTTGTTAAGCGGAGAGAGCATCTGGCAGCAAACGGCCCATAATCCTGAATCGGTTATTGATCCGTCAATCATGCTGTGACTGACGTTATAAAGTGAATCCCAATTAACATGTGAAATCGGGAACAGGCTGTATTTTTCATCTATGGTCCTCCATAGATAGTTCAGGTTACCCTCCGGCGTGTTTTCATGTTGCGGTCCAATAAGAATCCTTTCACAACCGGTCACCAAGACCAATGTCATGAACAGCAAAAAATGTCTTTTAATCATTCCTTAGCTCCAGATTTTAAGTTAAACATGATGCATGCCCTGAGACTATTTGAAAATAATGTAACCCTATCGGGCTTTGTGCAATGATTATAATTGAATTCATAACTGATTGTGAAAGCCATTTTATTGCGGGGATTGTGCACCCAGGAAAGAATGGCATTGAACCCGAAGTTTCCGGTAAGGAACATTGTGTTTCCGAATGGTCTTATTTGCCAGTCATTTTTCTCATAATTATAATCACCGCTGGATGAATAAGCCGGTCTTGATACATTGCTTATTACAGGAAGGTAACACAATAGTTCAACCCTGCTATTCTCTCCAGTGTTGTAACCGGCCTGAATTGAAACGTCAGCCGAGTGACTGCCATACCATGTCTTAATGCCATTTGCCCATAGACCGGGCATCTGAAACTTATAAGACGCTTTACTGAAAAAAGAACTGACTGACAGTCCGGCGGAAAGATCGAGCGATTGATTGAATAAGTTGCCTTCAGCAACCTGTCTCAGGCAAGAGTATCTCAGACGGCCAGCCAGGAACGGTGTCTTGTATACTTCACTGACGGTACGGAGGTTGCTGTAAGTGAACATAATGTCTGCATAATGTTTGTCTCTGCCGTCCGTAAAGCTGTAAAGAACCGAGGGAGTGATGCCGGTACCCCTGAATATGAGGTAGGCTGCATGCTCATCAAGCAAATGGAACCCTGTGGCACCAAGGCTTAAACCCAATGAACTCTCGCCCTCATCCTGTGCCGTAACAGCTGTGGTACAGGCCATTATGAAAACAAACAATAAAACAGTCAAAACAGAATTCTTATACATTTTGCCACTTCTTTCTGTAACAATCATGGATAACTGACTTTAAGGAGTCTTTCACCTAACAAATTTCAGAAAATCAGTTAATAATCTCAAGTATTTATGGACTGATTTTTGTTTTCATGCAAAAAGGCTGCCAGTTTGTTTTAAAATAGTAATGTTCGGAGCAAATTGCCTGATACAGCTCACCTGATGAACATCTCCCGTAGCTTCGTGGCATTCATGCCAAACTCCTGAATAAATGATCTGCTGAAATAGTTCGCGTCTCTGAAGCCCACTTCATAGGCGATTTCAGATACATGTCTTCCGGACTCTAGCAGTAGCTTTCTTGCCTTTTGCAGCCTGAAGTTACGGATGAAATTTGATGCAGATTGCCCGGTGAGGGCGGTGAGTTTGCGATGAAGCTGAATCCTGCTGACACCAAGATCTGCCCGCAAATCATCTATCCCGTACCCGTCGTTCCGGTAATTTTCTTCCAGGTGCCCCGTCACCCGCTCCAGGAATTTTTCATTCAGGCCTGTCTCCTTCTCATCAACCGGTGACCCGGAAACGGCACCAGTGTATTTCAGTCGCAACACTTCTCTCTGGACCAGCAGATTATGCAGACAGATCATCAGTTCCTTCCTGTTGAAGGGCTTGGTTAGCCAGGCGTCAGCCCCCTGCTTCACTCCTTCAAGTCTTGAGCCGGCATCAGCCCTTGCGGTCAGAAAGACTATGGGAATATGGCTTGTCCGAAAATCGTTTTTCAGATCCCTGCAGACCTGGTAACCATCTTTCCCGGGCATCATCACATCGCTCAGAATAATATCGGGAATGTGTTCAATGGCCAATTCAACTCCATAGATGCCGTTCTCAGCAGTAAGAACCCGGTAATCATTTCCGAGCAAACGGATAAGGTAATCTGTTAATTCCGCGTTGTCCTCAATGATCAATAACAGGGGATGACCGGAAATGCTTCCGTCAGCTTCATGTCCGGCGCCGGTTTCCGCTTTCGTCAGTGTGACCCTTTCATCACCGGCAACAAATTCCTCAGGTGCCGCACTATTGGTTACCGGAAGGGTAACGATGAATTCAGACCCTATCCCCGGACTGCTTTTTACCTCGATTGTGCCCCTCATCAGCTTCACATATTCATTGACCAGAGTAAGACCGATTCCGGTGCCCTCCCTGCCGGGGAAACTGTTGTCTTCCACCTGGTAAAAACGGATGAAGATTTTATCGAGTTTATCCTCCGAAATTCCTATTCCTGTGTCGCGGACGCTGATTTCAACCTTTCGCTCAGACGTTTTACGGGAGCTCAGCTGGCGCACGCTTACAAAAACATCTCCGCCTACAGGTGTGAACTTTATTGCATTTGACATCAGGTTTGCCAGTGATTCCTCAAGCTTGTCCTTCTCAAAATCCATAATCAGCTGCAGAGGCTGCGCCTCGAAATGCAACCGGACTTTCCTGAAATCTGCATACCCCCGGAAAGAGCCGGTAATAAGCTTTACAAATGCCACCAGGTCACCTTGAATGTAATGCATCGGGACATTTCCTTCCTCGATCTTCGAAAGGTTAAGCATCTGGTTTACCAGGAACAGAATCTTATCAGAACTCCGTATTATGCTTTTTGCCTTTTCGGTGGCTCCGTCGGCATGCTGATCGCTGATTTCCTCTGCATTTCCCCTGATGAGGGTCAGCGGGGTGCGGAATTCATGGGTGATGTTTGCATACAGCTTCGATTTAAGTAAATCAAGTTCCTGAAGGTGTTTCGCTTTCTGTCCCGCTTCTTTGGTCCTGGCAACAATGCTGTCGTAAAACACTTTTACCAGGAACAGGCACATCCAGATTTCGCTGTATGTGAAAATCAGATTGTTTATTTCCGGGGTCCAGTCCGAAACCGGGTTAAGATACGGATATGAGAATACTATAATGATGAGGCATAAAATGTAAATACAGGCATTCAGGACAAGAATTCTTTTACTGCATATAGCAAGTGTATGCATAAAACAAATAAAGGCTCCTCCCCAGACACCAAATGAATTTGGCAATCCCCCAACTTTAATTACAATAAAAGAACACATAATCATATATATACCGTAATATACTGTCAGGAAGACCCCTATTCCTCTCCTGATGATAATCAGCAGGGCTGCGGGGAATATCATGATCAGCACCAGGGGCATGGTCAAAACAAACAGCTGTACTTTGTTAAAAAGAAGGAATAAGATATAGGCAATGCTCAGAGTTATAGTTGGAATAATCATATTCCCCACCAGGTATACTTTCTGGTCAATTGTATCAGGCGTATCCTTCGGATGCAGAAGCAGTCCGTGGAGCCAACCGTCTATTTTCGCATTCAGTATCATATCAATTATCTGATATGAGGCATATTCATTTAAACTTGTGATCCCCTCATTTCCTTAGGCGTTATTCCGTGTTCCCGGACAAATGCCCGGGTAAAGTAATTAGGGTCAGTAAAACCCACGTCGTGAGCAACTTCTGACACATTCATTTCGGTTTCCAGCAAGAGTTTACGTGCCTTGTGCAGCCTGAAACTCCGGATAAAATTTGAAGCAGGCTGACCTGTAAGTGCCGTCAGTTTCCGGTGAAGCTGAACACGGCTGGTGCCCAGATCCCGGTAAAGATCTTCGATGCGGAATCTTTCATTCCGGTAGTTTTGTTCAAGGGCTTCCAGAACCTTGTTCAGAAACCTGGTATTTTCAATACCGTAGTGTTCCTCAGGAATCGGTTCGTACAGTTTTGCCTGGTATTTCAGCCTCAGTTTTTCCCGCTGGACGTATAGCTGGTGAAGGCAGGCCATCAGTTCCTTTTTGTCGAAAGGCTTGGTGAGGTAAGCATCGGCGCCACATTCCAGGCCGGTTATCCGTGAACCGGCGTCGGCTCTTGCAGTAAGCATGACAATGGGTATGTGGTTTGTACGCAAATCATTCTTCAGCTCCGTGCAAACCTGGTAACCATCCTTTCCGGGCATCATTACATCGCAGAGGATAATATCCGGAACGTGCCCCAACGCCTGTTCAACGCCCGAGATACCATCATCGGCAGTAAGAACATTATATTCAGATCCCAGCAATCCTTTCAGGTATCCGGTCAGCTCTTTATTATCTTCAATTACCAGTACCCGGGGCAGACCCCCTCCGTGATCAATCGTCCCGGAATGAGTATAGTCCTGTTTATCAACAGGGAAGGATGCGCTTCTTAACGGAATTTCCTTTATAACCGGTGCATTTTGTGTGACCGGAAGCGTGAGCACGAACTCGGAGCCCTCGCCCGGAGTGCTGGTCACCCTTACGGTGCCTTTCATCATTTTCAGGTATTCCCGGACAAGTGTAAGGCCTATGCCTGTCCCTTCCCGGTACGGGAATCCTTTATCTTCAATCCGGTAAAAACGAATGAATATTTTATCCATCTGGTCTTCAGGGATACCTATTCCGGTATCGCGAATGCTGATTTCAACAAGCTGACCAGGCGCCTGGCTTTGTCCGGGAAAACGAAGCGAAACAAATATCTCCCCGCCTTCGGGTGTATATTTGATGGCATTTGAGAGCAGGTTTGAAACTGAATCTTCGAGCTTCTCCGTGTCAATATCCATCATAAGTGCCGGGAATTCCGGCTCGTAATGCAGTTCAAGCTTCCGCATGCCGGCATAATCCCTGAACGAATCCACAATCAACCTCACAAATGCAATCAGATCAGTCCGGACATAATGAACCGGGACTCCTCCCCCTTCCACTTTTGACAGGCTAAGCATCTGGTTTACCAGGAACAAAATCTTATCAGAATTGCGGACAATACTATCTGCTCTTTCGGCTATTTCGCCCTCATGTTCATCGCCTATTATCTCCGCATTCCCTTTTATCAGTGTTAACGGAGTCCGGAATTCGTGTGCGATGTTGGCGTAAAGCTTCGATTTTAAAACATCAAGTTCCTGCAACTGCCTCGCCCTGTTTTTTGCATCATTTTCACCCTTTACAATTGTTGAATGGAGTGCAAGGGCGATGACAATCCCTATCCACCCGAAATTGATGGCAAAAAAGAGGTTGTTCTTCCACCCGGTCAGGGTTTCATCCGGCTGCAGCCAGGGGAACGAGATCCCTGTGACAAGCACCCCGGCTACATAAAGTATCCCGACAAAGATCAACAGCCGGGTATCTTCCATCCATTGGGCCGTAAGCAGGAAAAAATAAGCCACCATCAGCAGGCCGGCCGAACTTGCAAATCCCCCGAGACTGATTATAATGCAGAATATCAGGAGGATGTAAGTGCTGAAAACTGTATAGACGAACCACTTAGACCACTTCCGGATGATGATGAGAAGGATCGTCTGTGCCAGGGTAAAGCCCAGCAGCAATAAAATATGCCATGCCAGGTTTTTCAGACCCAGAAAACAGGCCAATAAGGTTACCAATGAGAAAACAATAATGGCCACGACGTTAGTGACCAGGAAGAATTTCTTTCGGAGAATCAGTTCTGGTGTTTCCTTCTGATAAGAGAATAACCGTGCATACCAACTGTCAAATGCCGAAAGCCGCAACATATCTGGCAGTTTTATTACAAGCCCTAAACAAATCCTCAACAGGTTTGATCAGAGCCTTTTTAAAATTGAATAGCCTAATATGCTGATATCAAATTTACAACTATTACTATAATGAGATGTAAGAATTTTAGAAGAATATAATATTGGCATTCAGCCGGCATACTCTGGACATAAAATAGGGAGCGACGAGGCACTCTCAATCGCTCCCGCTTAAAGATAAATCTGCCTGGCTTCCGGCATTATGTCAATTCATTCGAATTCAAGGTATCCCTCAGTTGTCCAGCAGTTTTTGTGTTCCGCGGGGTTAGCCTGGCCAACAGCCGGCAGCAATCCTGAAACTCCTTCAAATTTTCCTGTTCCGCTTCCGGGTATTATTTCAAATTCTCCGACCCAGTTACGGTCGGGCAGGGATATTTTGGCCCACCACGTAACTTCAAATTTGTCGCCATTTGCAGCAACAAATTTTCCGGTTCCTGACTGTAAGAAGAAAGGATGCCCGGCCTCCATCACAAATACAGTGCTTTCAACCTCGTAATAGCTTGTTTCAGGATAAACAATTCCAAGGTGAGTGCCGGTTCCGCCAATAAGCATTCTGCTAGCACAATAGTTGTTCGGATCGCTGGGATCAATGCCAGGAATCGGATAAAGATAAAACTCACCGTTCATATCAGGAACCGCGCATAAATCAGCCTTGAACGGTATCGGCACATTTGCCTTTTTCAGTTCTACGCTGTTAATTTCCTCATTGATTGTGTAGTCTTTTGCGCAACCGGCAAAAAACACCATCACAATTGCAAAAAAGCTGATCAGTGTTTTCATAATTACCTCCGTTTTAAAGATTGATTACCAAAATCTTCTGCAGTAACCAAAGTTAAAACCGCCGCGGAGGCAGGTTGCTTTCCTATTGTACCAATGTTAGCAGTATTGTTTCAGGGCATTTCATACCGGGTCATGCCATCATATCTCAGCATAACTGGCCACTGATTTTCTTTCACCTATCTGCTGCCTCCACATTGCGTAGTAAAGACCCTTGTTCTCGAGGAGCGTCGCATGATTGCCCTCCTCAACAATTTTTCCTTTTTCCAGAACATAGATCC
>JAVEXG010000154.1:0-7768 GCA_034004115.1 Bacteroidales bacterium
ACATGAAAACCACTCAGGCAGGAAATTGCCTGAGTGATATAAAGGTTCAACCAGTGGCGCTCCGCCAGAGGTTATTTATCTCACCCGATCCTCGTTAAATTTTAACATCCAAAGTATTAAGCAGTGACAAATATATGATTTTTTTCATGGTGTTCGTCCGGTCATCCTTTATTTCAGAGATTCTTTCAACAGCGTCCCGTATTCCCTGATAATACTGCAGGTGCTGTCTTCACCGTATTTCTTTATGTAGTCATCATTGATCATCCATGTACCGAAAGTTGTGATGGATGAGATGCCAAGGCCGGTGTAGAATTTCACATCTCTTTCGCAATTATTCCTGCTCCAGGGGATCCTGGTCAGATTGTTCCTGTTCCATCTGGAGAACATGCTTGCATCGAGCCAGTATTCAAGTATATGAGCCGTGTTTTCCGGGAATATCTGCAGGTTGTTCTCAAGGTTCTGCAGGTGTTCTTCGGAAAGAGGTTTTGAATAGTCTCTGTTAATTGGCGCGTATTCGAGGAATATTCCATCCAGTGGTTTTACATTTACAGGAGCCCTGTAAGTACTTCCGTATGCAAGGTGAGCCAGGGAAGCCGCAGGATCTGTTTTGCGAAGAAAGGTCAGCAGCCTGTTTTCAAACAGTAATGCCTGCTCACTCCCGGTATATTTCTTACATGAATCGCAGTTGCAGAAGGAATGTTCAACATCATCCGTCCAGAAAAAATACCTGTGAGTGGAAGGTTTCATCCATTTTGCTATTTCAGTGATATTTTTTTCAATTTCCCTGTAAGCTCCATCCGATGTGAAACACATATTATAGTCTTTGTTTCTTATTCCGTCGCTGTCGAGCCTGAAGTACTCCGGATGATTATCGAAGAGCTCTCTGGGAAGAAGTTCCTGCAGGGCATGTGTTTCAAACTCAACAAGGACCGAGGCTTCTTCGCATTCTTCAAGCAATGACTTGCCCTCTTCACTTTCGATAAATGATCTGAGATCTGACAGGTCTTCGGTAATGGTGTTTGAGTGAATGCCCAGAAGGTTAATGTCAGATTTCCCGATGAGTTCAACAAAATTTGCACTGCCTATGGAGATGATATCGCTGGGGTAAACAACCACTCCTCTTTTGGCATGCGTCTCAGAAAGCTTCGCATCGCGACGGCCAGGCTGGCAGGCAAACAGCAGGCTGCCAAGGAACAGACACAGTATTATATATGCTCGTTGTTTCATGATTTAATATTTCCTGCTGAAGATCGCTAATTATTTTAATATACGTGTAATTGATCGGGCATAGGGAAGAAGATAAAGTGGTTTGGGTATATGATTAAGGTTCTCTCCTGTAGCAGCCTGGTGTAATGCCGGTTTCACGCCTGAAATACTGGGTGAAGAACGACTGGTTCGGAAAGTTCAGATATTCCGAGATCTCCTGTATGCTCATTTTTGAATATTTAAGAAGATGCTTGGCTTCCAATATGACCATTCCGTTGATCCACTCCGCAGCTGTTCGTCCGCTCATCTTTTTTATAAGCGAACTCAGGTACTTGGGAGTTATGCATATCTGCGAGGCGTAATATTGAATACCGCGCTCATTTTTGAAATTCCTGTCAAGCAGCTGGATGAACTTGTTGTAATGATCCTCCTGCCTGCTTGTTATCAGGTTACGTTCTCCCGGAAGCATATCCTGGTACTTGCTGATTATTGAAAAAAACTTGTAAGCCGACAGGTTTATCGAAGTATTCATGATCTCATCACCGTATGCCCCATCCCTGAACAGCATCATATCGTTCGACATGTTGTGAAAAGTCCGGGAAAGGCTTTCGGCTTCATTTCTGGTTAGTCCGATATAAGGACATTTCTTCATCCCGACATACACAGAGATCGTCTTCTTGTAATCTATTGACATCCGCTTTGCATAATCCTCGTCAACGGCTGTGATATAAATCTCACAGTCGTCCCATGATTCAATCTGTATGATGCTGTTGGGGATGCTTACGAAGAGACAGTTCTCCACAATTGTATACCTCTGCATATTATGGATGACCTTTGCACTGCCCTTGATGCAAAGTATTGCTATAAATGCATTTATACGGCAAGGGTACTTGAAAATCTCCATCTGCCTCAGTCTTTCGGAGTTGCGTCGTGCCAGGAAACAACCGTTGTATGCCAGGTCTTCCTCTTCTGCAACGGAATGTATCTTTCCCAACGACTCGAGTGAAAAGTTCTTTATTCCTTTTTCATCCATCCTTTAGTGCCCTGTTTTCGACGTTAAGAATATTTTTGGTATCATATGACAGGTAAATTTAAGAATTATTCGACTATCTGAACAATTATGAGGGTGATTCAGACTTTCAAATGCTGTTATATGTGCCGTACTTTGTCAAGTAACATAAAATTATTGCATAATGAATAAACGACTGATAACGGGAAGTATCCTGCCAGCGATATTCTGTTTTAGCTTTATCGCATTTTCGGGTTGTTCGCAAAAGAGCAGTCAGCCTGAGAAGAGCGAGGTAATATTTGTAAAGACAGAGACTGTTCGGGAATCGGACAATATGGATATTCTGAGCTATTCAGGAGCGGTGGAGGACATTTCGTCCGTTGCCCTCAGCTTCTCCTCACTGGGGACAATAGAAAGGATCCTTGTATCGGAGGGTGACTTTGTAAGCAAGGGGCAGCTTGTCGCAAGCCTCGATCCCACCTCTGCTCAAAATGTGCTCAATGCTGCCGGATCAGCCCTGGAGCAGGCAAAAGACGGCTATGAACGCCTCAGGTCCATACACGAAAAAGGAAGCCTTCCTGATGTTCAGATGGTGGATATTGAGACCAGGCTGAACCAGGCTCAGTCGACTTATAACATTGCAAAAAAGAACCTTGAGAATTGCTCGCTTTACGCTCCCATAAGCGGAGTTGTGGGAAGAAGGATGGCAGAAGCAGGCGAAAATGCCGTAATAGGCAAAACAGTGCTTACCCTTATGGATATAAGTTCAGTGAAAGTGAGCTTTTCAGTCCCGGAAAATGAAATAGCCCTTATCCCTTCTGCCTGCGAATCGGTAATAACTGTTTCAGCCCTTGGCGACAGGCAGTTTCATGGAAAGAGGGTTGACAAGAATGTTATTGCAAACCCGGTATCCCATACTTACCGGGCCTCGGTCACTCTCCCGAATCCCCGAAAGGAGCTTCTGCCCGGAATGGTCTGCAGGATTGACCTGCATGCAGGCAGCAGGGAATCCGCGATTGTGGTCCCCATTAATGTTGTTATGGCATCGGCCGACGGCCGTAAATTCGTGTGGTGCGACGAGGATGGCACTGCACGCCGCAGGTTCATCACAACAGGCGCTGCCAAAAGTAACGGGGTGGAAGTAAAGGAAGGTCTGTCGGCCGGTGACAGGATCGTTACTGAAGGCTGGCATAAGATTAGCGATGGCGATAAAATTTCTGTAAGATGAAACGGAAATACGATATTATTGAATGGTCGATGAAGCACTCCCGGATAGTTTTCCTGCTGTCGGGGCTGCTTGTAATACTGGGAATAATTGCCCTCGTAGTCATGCCCAAGCAGGAATTTCCAGGTTATACCATTCGCCAGGGAATTATTGCAGGAGTTTATCCCGGGGCTACATCCGAAGAGGTTGAGAAACAGCTGGCTGATCCTCTTGAGGACTTCCTTTTCTCATATCCTGAAGTAAAAAGAAGCTATACGACCACCACTTCCCGGAACGGGATATGCTATGCCATGGTGGAACTGGAGGACAACGTCAAAAACAAGGATGAAGTCTGGTCGAAGATTAAACATGGCCTTACTCTCCTTAAGTCACAGCTTCCACAGGGTGTTGTCGCTCTTGTTGCCCAGGATGACTTCGGCGACACCTCTGCTATACTTATAGCCCTGGGTTCAGGAAGCCGTTCATACAGGGAACTGAAAGATTATGCCGATGATCTGGGCAACGGCCTGCGGCGAATAGAGTCGGTGGCAAATGTCAGGCTTTATGGAGAGCAGAAAGAGCAGATAACAGTCTATGCCGACCCGTACAAGCTTTCGTCATATGCCATTAGCGACAAGCTGATCATGGCAGGTTTCTTTTCACAGTCGCTTGCCCCGGGAGGAAATGTTAAGAGTGAGAATGTAAACGTTCCGGTTCACCTGAAGCCTGCTTACGGCAGCGTACAGGAGATAGAAGACCAGCTCATCTACAGCGACCCTGATGGCAACATGCTCAGGGTAAAAGATGTTGCAAAGGTGAAAAGGGAATATCCCTCGGGCAAAAGCTATATAACATTCAATGGCAATCCATGCCTTGTGCTTTCCGTGGAGATGCGCGAGGGATTTAATATCATGAAGTTTGGCAGTGACGTGAACAGGGTGATAGACGAATACAAAGCGACACGTTTCCCTGATGACCTGGCAATAAACTCCATTACAGATCAGTCGGAGGTAGTAAGCGGTTCGGTGGTATCGTTCCTGCGCGACCTGATGTTGGCAATTGTTGTTGTTATCCTGGTTATGATGATATTGTTCCCACTGCGAACAGCTCTCGTGGCTGCCATAGTCATTCCGCTTAACACCTTCATTTCGGTAGGCCTGATGTTCCTGTTCGGCATACCGCTTAACACAGTTACCTTTGCGGCACTGGTGGTGGTGCTGGGCATGACGGTGGATAACTCGATTGTTATCATAGACGGTTATGTACATAATCTGAAAAACGGACTTAAGCCCTGGGATGCAGCTCTCGACAGCGCACACAGGTATTTCATGCCCATGTTCCTCGCAACAACATGCATATGCCTTATCTTTTACCCGATCCTGTTGCTTTTTACGGGTCAGTTTGCAGAATTTATTTACTACTTCCCGTACACATTCACCATAAACCTCATGGTTTCGCTTATCCTGGCGGTTTTACTGATACCAATACTGGAGGTGGCCCTTATAAAGTCGTCGGGAAGCGGTGAAGATGAACCGGGAAAGAAAAGGATAACCGGGAAAGTTCATGATGTATATGTCAGGCTCCTCGGCTGGAACTTTCGCAGGCCATGGCTTACAATATCCATAGGCGTATTTTCAATACTGGTTTCTATCCTTATGATACCTCATATCAAATTCAGGATGATGCCTGTAGCCGAGCGCGACCAGTTTGCAGTGGAAATAAGCCTTCCCGATGGTACACCCATAACAACCACGGGGAAAGTTGCCGATTCTCTGAGGATGATGCTTGCGAAAGACGAGAGGATAATATCAATAACCCAGTTCGTGGGGATCTCTTCTCCAAGATTCCATATATCCTATGCCCCCAAAATGCCTTCCGACAGTTATGCCCAGTTCATTGTTAACACGCGGTCATCCCGCGATACTGAAGCCCTGCTTGACGAGTATACCGATCTTTATTCTCACTATTTTGAAAATGCATACATAAAATTCAAGCTGATAGATTTTCAGTACGTGAATGCATTCGAATTCCGGTTTTACGGCGACAACATTGAAGATCTGAAGAAAAGCGCCGGGGCCTTGTCCGTAAAGATGAAGGCTATGCCGGAACTGACCAATGTTGTGACTGACTGGGGAGATATGCTTCCGGTGCTTGAGGTAAGCCTTGATCCGCTGGCCTCCTCAAAACTCGGCGTAAGCCGTGGGCTGGCCGCAGCAAACCTCATGCTGGCCACGGGTGAGTTCTCAATGGGTTCAATTTCAGAGAATAATGAAATCATCCCGGTGGTTCTCAACACCGGAAGTGAAGGGGAGAAGACAACTCTTGAGAGCATTGCCGACACTTACATATCAACGTTGATACCTTCAGTCAATGTACCGCTCCGTCAGATTGCAGAGGTTACTCCGTCGTGGAGCGAGAACAGGATCGTGCACAGGAACGGAATCCGCACGATAACTGTTTCGGCCGATACAAGACGGAATGTCCTACCGGCAAAGCTGCTCTCACATCTTCAGGATATGATAGAAGAGGAGATAGTACCGGCTTTGCAGCAGGGCACTGTGTATCAGGTGGGCGGCGAGCCCGAATTCAATAAGGAGCACCTTACTCCCGTAATCCATGCATTGATAGCAGCATTTGCCGTGATATTCTTCTTCCTCCTCTTTACATACGGGAAATTCGGACTTACTTTCATCTCTCTCTTCACGCTCTTCCTTTTTATGTTTGGAGCTGTGTTCGGTCTTTGGATCTCAAATCTTACCGTGGGACTAACGGCTGTTCTCGGACTGATAGGGCTATTCGGTATAACCGTGCGAAACGTGATACTGATGTTCCAGCATGCGGAACAGCGTTTTGCCGTTGAAGGCTGGTCGGCCAGAGATGCTGCCTGGGATGCCGGTAAAAGAAGGATGATCCCTATCTTCCTTACTTCAGCTGCCGCATCCACGGGTGTTGTCCCGATGATTTTATCGGGAAGCTCTTTCTGGGCTCCCGTAGGCATAGTGATCTTCGCAGGCGGCATCTTCCTGCTTGTCATGACGATCACAATACTGCCGGTTCTCTATTGGAAACTCAATGAATCAAAAAAATGAAACGTTCGATAATCATACTGCTGTTAATATTCTACCCGGTCATTGCCGGTGCACAGGTTTATTCGCTGCAGCAGTGCATTGATATGGCTCTGGAAAATAGTTATGAGCTGAAAAACAGCCGGATAGACCTGCAGATAGCCGACCAGACCAAAAAGGAGCTGTTCACGAAATACTTTCCGTCAGTATCTGCGACGGGGGCCATTTTCAGATCAAACGAATACCTGTTAAAGCAGAGCATCGACCTGTCAATGCTTTCTCAGCTACTGGGAGCCCTTGGAGTCAATCCTGCTGCAGTTGGAATACCCCTGGTCTTTCCGCTGGAAATGATCCGTGAAGGGACTATCGGCCTGGTAACAGCTACACAGCCAATCTTCACAGGCGGGCAGATTTACAACGGAAACAGGCTTGCAAAAGTCGGACGAGAAGTAAGCGGGCTGAAGATGACTCTTTCCGGAAATGAGATAAAAACTCAGACTGAAGAGTACTTCTGGCAGATTGTGTCGCTTAAGGAAAAACTAAGGACTATTGAAGCAGGGATTGCCCAGCTGGAAGAGCTCAACAAGTCGGTAGATGCGGCAGTGAAAGCCGGGGTTGCAACCCGGAACGACCTTCTCAGGGTAGAACTGGAACAGCAGGATAATGAAAGCAACCGCATTAAAGTAGAGAATAATATAAAGATTCTTAAGCTTCTCCTATGCAACCTGACAGGAATCCCGCAGGAGGGATTCGAGATCGACATGGCAGAGTTTCCGGAGATAAAACCTCCCTTCGGTTATTACATGAATACCGCCGACGGTATTGCAGCCAGAACCGAAAGCCAGCTTCTCAGCAAAGGCGTTGAGGCAGCATCGCTTCAGCATAAGATGACCATAGGTAAAAACATGCCAACAGTCGCAGCCGGAGCCGGATACGCTTACCACAACCTTTTTGAAAACAATGAACAACTGGGATTGGTGTTTGCAACTGTATCCGTGCCAATAAGCTCCTGGTGGGGAGGATCGTACGAGATAAAACGGAGCAGGCTGGAGGAGACAAAAGCGGAAAATACCAGACTGGATATGCAGCAGAATATTGCTGTCGATATTGAGTCGAAATGGAACAACCTGCAGGAATCGTACCTGCAGGTTGGGATCGCTGAGAAATCAATTGAGTCAGCAGACGAAAACCTGAGGATAAGCAGGGATTATTACGATGCGGGGACCATCCCTCTTGGAGACCTGTTGAACGCACAGACCCAGCTACAGAAAAGCCGGGATCAGT
>JAVEXG010000155.1:0-7739 GCA_034004115.1 Bacteroidales bacterium
CGCACCAGTCAGCATAAAAATCGATCATACAGGGCTTATCACCTTCGAATTTCCATTCCTTATTGGTTTCATAGTTGAATACCTTGCTTTGAAAAGTCTCCTTGGTCAAATGCTCTAACATGTTTTCCGTTTTTTTGTTATTAATCATCAATCTCTTAACTTCTTTGATACACCAATCATTATACCAAAGAAGGGGATCACATGGATTTCATCTAAAAATAGTTAATAATTGTAACTTTGTCATGATTAATTAACAATTTGTCACATCTACATATGAACATATGTCTTAATGACAATATCTTCAAACTGCTTTCAGAGGTAATAACAGCTGAGAATGTCGGGGCGTGGGTTATCGGAGGGTATGTAAGGGATCATCTGCTAAAAAGGAATCATGCCGACAAGGATATTGATATTGTGGTTCTGGGGAATGGTCCGGAAATAGCAAGAAAGGCTGCCCGGAGGCTTTCACCGGGCATTAATGTATCGGTATTCAAGAACTTCGGAACAGCAATGTTCAGGTATGAAGACTATGATATTGAGTTCGTCGGAGCCAGAAAAGAATCGTACGACCGCAGTTCAAGAAAGCCGGTTGTTGAAACAGGCACACTCGAAGATGATCAGAAAAGGAGGGATTTCACTATTAATGCGCTGGCAATAAGCCTTAACAGGGATACTTACGGTGACTTGCTCGATCCTTTCAATGGCATGGATGATCTTCGCGAAAAGATAATCAGGACGCCTCTTGACCCTGACATAACTTTCTCTGATGATCCGCTGAGGATGATGAGAGCGGTCAGATTCGCCGTCCAGCTAGATTTTCACATCGAAGAGAGGACTTTTGCTTCAATTGCGTCAAATGCAGAAAGGATCCGGATAGTTTCGCAGGAGAGGATTCTTATTGAACTGAACAAGATCCTTATGTGCAATAATCCGTCAAGGGGATTCATTCTTCTCGAGAAAGCCGGTCTGCTAAAGATAATATTCCCTGAACTCGACAGTCTTAAAGGTGTTGAGAAAAGAGAAGGGAAGGCACACAAGGACAATTTCCTTCATTCGCTGAAGGTTCTGGATAACATAAGCAGGAAGACGGAAAATGTCTGGCTTCGTTGGGCTGCACTGCTTCACGATATAGCCAAGCCTGCAACAAAGAAATACGAACCTGAAACCGGATGGTCTTTCCACGGACATGAATTTCTGGGAGGGAAAATGATCCCGGAAATATTCAGGAGACTAAAGCTTCCGATGAACGAAAAGATGAAATACGTAAAGAAGATTGTAGACCTTCATCTCCGTCCGATTGCCCTGTCGCAGGAAATAGTAACAGACTCAGCAGTCAGAAGGCTTCTGTTCGAGGCAGGCGATGACATTGATGACCTGATGATGCTTTGTGAAGCTGACATAACCTCAAAGAATGAAGCCACAAAAAAAAGGCATCTTGAGAATTTCAGGCTGGTAAGACGGAAACTAAAGGAAATAGAAGAAAAGGATGCCATTCGTAATTTCAAGCCTCCAGTCGACGGAAGTGAAATAATAGAGACCTTTGGAATCAGTCCCGGAAGGGAAGTAGGCATTATAAAGAATGCAATCAGGGATGCTATCCTTGATGGCATAATCCCCAATGAATATGAACCGGCAAGGAAGCTGATGCTTGAAAAGGGCAGGGAAATAGGGCTGACACCGGTGACAACCTAACGGACTACCAGGTCGAGCAGCACGGGAAGATGATCGCTGAATCCCCCCTGATAACTATACCCGCGGTAGGTTGAGAAAGGGACCATGCCGGGATATTTATTATCATTCTTCAAAAGAAAATCCGGACTGAAAATCCTGAAATACTTCTTCTCTGTATCCAGACCTTTATTGCCTTCCAGTAATCTGCCGGAAACAATTATCTGGTCAATCATCTCCCAGGTTCCCTGATATCTGTAGGTACCGCCGGTTCCTTCAATTTTTCCGTCGGAGAGATTTATCAATGAACAATTAACCGTACTCCCCGGATCAATTAGCTCCGATATCAGGGGATCAGAGGGAGTGCAATTGAAGTCGCCAAGGATTAAAACCTTAGCATTACCATCTGAAGCCAGGCACAACGAATCGGCGGCATGCCTTACCATGCGGGCCATAGCCTCCCTCAGTTCTTCCCCGGCAAGCACTCCTCCCCTTCTCGACGGCCAGTGATTTACAAGCACATGCAAAGTATCGCTGCCCGTGACGCATCTGGCATACAGGACACCCCTTGAATGGAACTCCCCTGCCCTTAAATTTTCCGGAATCAATAAACGGTGATCGATAACTGTAACCAGATCCTTTCGGTATATCATGCACACATCAATCCCACGGATATCAGGCGAATCTTCATGTACTATTCCGTATCCAAAAGCCGACAAAGGGGTTCCGTAAACCAGGTCACCAAGCACTTTTCTGTTCTCAATCTCGCACAAACCAACTATGGCAGGAGGGTTCCATTCTCCTGCAGCTACTATGACCTTTGATACTGAAGTGATTTTGTTATAGTACCTTGATTTGTTCCAGCGCATGAGTCCGCCGGGAAGAAACTCGATGTCGTCCTTAAGGCTGTCATCTTCGGTGTCGAACAGGTTTTCGGCATTATAGAACATAACCCTCAACGAAAGAGAATCAACACTGTCCTGGGAAAATGCCAGACAGTGAATTGAAAGCATCAGCACGAGTACAACCGCGTTTTTGCGGCATATCATCTTAATAAGCATTTATCCATCTGTACCTCCGGGCATTGGTTCCGAATTTAACAGCGAGTGTAAATTCGTGTGTCCCGAGGCTTTGTCTTCTCAGTTCAGTCAGCGTAAAATCGTGGGCGTAGGCAAAATAAAATCTGTCATACTTGAACCCAATCATTGCTATAAGAGCATCCTCCGTGCGCCACGAGATACCGGCCCAGTAATCGTTCCTGTAATATATCCGGGAAGTAAGATCGAGCTGAATGGCCTTGAACAGCATATCGGAAGATTTTATGAATGCAGACGGCTCCAGAAGCCAGTTTGAGGCCACCGGAATTTTTACACCCCCGGTAAGGAAATAGTGACCCAGTTCGGTACTTTCATCGTTATTTCCATCAGAAAACCTTATTGATCCCCTGAGCAGGTTTGTCATTGCAAATCCTGCATAGAATCTCGGAGTTGAATAACTCACACCAAAATTAAAATCAGGAATAAAGACCGATCTGTCGTAGTTGTTGAGGTACGGATCATCCTGATCGTACACCAGGCCTTCATAGTCAATTGAATACTGGTAGGCAGTAAGGGCAAGCCCGAAGGCAAGATTCCTTGAGTTCTCATCGTCCTGGGTACTCAGGGGAATGTTGTAGGAATATGCCGCCTGGCCGCCGGTCCGGTGCATAATTCCGTTATTATCGTTGAAAACATATCCTCCGATACCAACCTGTCCTCCCTTGGTGGGTCTGACAAGCTTCTTCCTGACCGATGTTGATTTCGAAATATAGCTGTCACGAAGTATCCTTGTCTGGAAACTCAGCGCATAAGTGCTTGGTGATTGCGAGAGGCCGGTCCATTGTTCCCTTACTGTAAGGTTCACAGAAGTGTAACCATCGCGCCCGGCAAATGACGGGTTGACCAGGAATCCGTTCATGATGTACTGGCTGTACATCGGAACCTGCTGTGCATGCGAGATTCCGGTGGAGAGAAAGCAGGTGATCAAAACTGCAAGTACACCTCTCAAATGGCTCTTATACATAGACCTAAGCATTTTCTCGTTTTCTCGTTTCATCGTATAACGCTTATAACGCCTGACCTGGGCTTTGAGCCATCGTTCAGGTACAGGATATAATGATATGAATCGGTTGGTACCAGCTTTCCTCCGACTGTTCCGTTCCACGGATTGTCGGCAAGGTTCCTTGTACTGAATACCATCTTACCCCAGCGGTTAAACACCCGGACCTCAGCATCAGGATAAAGATCGATGTTCCTGATCTGCCACACATCATTGTATCCGTCGTTGTTGGGAGTTATTACCTGAGGAATGACCAGGCAGCCGAAGGAGAAGCTGAAATCAACTTCGGCTGTGACAGTTTCACCGCAGCTGTTTTGGTCCGAAATAACCGCAGTATATGAACCCGGTGTCAGTCCGGTGCGGTTCACTCCTGTACTGCCGTCTGACCACAAAACAGTGAATGGTGTTGTTCCGCCTGCAATTGCAAGACTGATCGCTCCGTCTTCTGAATCCGGGCAGGAGGTTGGAGTAACCACGGTATTAACTGTAATCGGCTGTGGTTCAGCTATGGTAACTGTCTGTGTTTTTATGCATCCATAACTGTCGGTTACAGTAATTGTGTATGTCCCTGCCGGAAGGGCCGCAGCATTTTCCTTGGTTTGTTCCGGAATCGTATTCCATGAGAAGGAATATGGCTCCAGTCCTCCTGTAACTGCTGCTGTTGCACCTCCGTTGGTTCCCCCGTTGCAGGTTACATTGTCCTGATCAATTGAAATTTCCATGTCCGTAACAGGCTGTGAAATAGTAACGCTGCTTGTAGCTGAGCATCCGTTGGCATCAGTCACCGTTACCGTAAAAGTACCGGCAGGCAGGTTTGTTGCAACTGCAGTTATTTGTGCAGGAGCGCTGTTCCACCAGAAAGTGTAGGGTTGCGTTCCTCCTGACGGTGTGGCAGTCACCCTGCCCGTATGACCACCGTAACAAGTGATATCCTCGCCTGATACAGAAACACTTAGCGGATCGGGTTGGAAAATATCAATAATAATGTCAAATTCATCCAGGGCAGCATCCTTTACAGTTATTGTATAAGTGCCTGCCGGAAGTGAGCTGAATGTTCCTGACGACTGGAATGCACCGCCCCCCTGCGAGTAAAGATAAGGCTGGCTTCCACCCCACCCTTCTACTGTCACAGTTCCGTTGGTACCTCCATTACATAACACATTCTGCCTGTCCCTGACAAGGGCTGAAAGAGGTAATGTTGGCTGGGTAATTGTCACCGTAAGCTCATAAAGGCACATGCCTGCATCCCTGATTGTCAGGGTATAGGTTCCTGCCGTAAGAGATCCGAATGTTCCTGATGACTGAAATTCACCATCATCAAGCCTGTACTTATATGGAGATGTTCCTCCGGATCCTGAAACAGTTACACTTCCGTTATTTCCTCCGTATTCTGTCACGTCGGTTCTGGAAACAATACTGCCGCTCAGGGCAGCAGCGGGTTGTGTGACGGCAGAATTTGCAACAGAAGTGCATCCGTTTGAATCGGTGATTGTAACCGAGTAGTTGCCTGCCGGCAGGCCGGTTAAATCCTCAGTTACAGCCCCATTACTCCAAAGGAATGTATACGGAAGTGTTCCGCCTGTGACTGACAGGTTCAGTGATCCGCTGCTCTCTCCGTAACAGCTTATTGATGAAGGGGATATCGTACCAGCCATGGCCGTTTCGGGCTGGTTTATTGTTACAGGTATTATGAAATCACAATTGTTGGCATCCCGGACTCTTATGCTGTAATTGCCTGCGACCAGCGATCCGAATGTGCCGTTTGCCAGGAAAGGACCTGAGCCAAGCTTATAACCATAAGGAGGCACACCGCCTGAAGCTGTCACAGTTACGGAGCCTGTGTTATCCCCAAAACAAATAGCATCTGTCTGTTCAGACATAGAACCAAGGAGCGGCTCCGGCTGATTAATTACAAAAGGTACTATAACGATACACGATGAGGCATCTCTTACTGTAACATAGTGATTGCCTATGGGTATTCCTGCAAAGTCCCCTCCCGGCTGAAATGCACCACCATCAAGTGAATATGCAAAGGGAGGCTGACCTGTACCCGCATCTGCTGCAACACTGACCGATCCGTCAGATGCACCGTTACATGTTACATCCTTACTGGAAACCAACTGACCTGAAAGATCCGAAATTGCGACGTTCAGCATCACCGAGCCGGTGCAAGAGGAATTATGCCCTACCGAGACCGAAACGGTTCCTTCCTCCTCCTCTCCCCACCTTACAGTGATGAAATTGTCAAAGGTACTGCCTCCTGCCGTGATTATTCCGCCTGTCACCGTCCAGTTTTGATATGTATACGAATCTGTAAGAGTATAGGTGAGTTCCGAATTGGCGCAGGCAATTGTTTCAGGACTATCAAATAAAGGTGAAGGAATCGGGGTGATTGTAACAGTATCCAGGATTGTGGATTCACACTGGCCACCCGAAAAAAGCGAATTAGGTTCCCTTATTGTGGTTGTTATTATTCCCTGGATTACACCAGGATTCCACATCACTTCGATCCGGCTTGTATCTTGATTGGCGTTAAGTATTGTTCCGTTGATCACCGACCAGCTGTAAACGGCATCTGTCTTATGATGAACCGAATAAGTCCTTACCTCACCCTCGCAGGCTTCAGAATGCCTGATTGTCTGATTATTGAAAATAGCGCTGGTCTTATTTATGAATATCTCCGATGAGTCAATGCATCCATTGCCATCAGTTACAAGCAGCCGGATTCCATAATAGCCATTTGGCATTGTATTATTGAAGAACGGGGTCTCATAAATGCTGGTTTCCGAGAACTGCAGTGACGGAGGAAAAGGGATGATCACCATGAAGGGTTCACTTTCCTGTACGAGTCCCTTCCAGAAGTAAGAGTAATCACCGTTGCCTCCTTCTGTGTCTGAATCAAACAGGGCAAGAGTTGGCGACATATCGCAGGAACTCAGATACAACCCGGTAATATTAAGTGTAGATTCAACACTTATTTTCGCATTACGGGAGGTTGAGTTGCCATTTGAATCAGTCGCGGTCAGAACAACGGTTTGCTCACCCATATCGCTGCAGGTAAAAGATGCCGGGGTAACTGAAAGGCTAACCTCACCGCAGTTATCATAGGTGCCGTTATCAAGATCAGAGGCTGACAATGTACCCGCACCATCTGAACCAAGAACCAGTGTAAAAGGTTTCACGTTGATTACAGGGGGTGTCTTATCCTCCACCGTCACTATCGCTTCGCAAGTTGAAGACAATCCTTCATCATCGGTCACGGTAAGGACAACCGTATTCGGGCCCAGACGGGAGCAATCGAAAGTATTCGGAAATACTGATCTGGCGGCAATGATGCCATCAGGGTCCTGCGATCCGCCATCAACGTCCGCACTGTTTATGAAAACAGAACCCGAAGGTCCAAGCTGAACGGTTATGTTCTTACAGACTGCAACAGGAGGAAGGGCAGGATAAGCTTTGATTGAAGCGGAAGCTGTATCTCCCGCATATCCGATTAAAAATAAAATGAGTAGCAGAACGATTGTCTTCGGCACAACAAGTTGAGATTTTACAAGAGTAACAATTCTGTAAAAACTTCCGGGCAGTTTCATACAGGTCAGGTTCATAGTTGAAACAGTAAACACATCTACAAGTATATCAGACAAATAAGCCAATGAAAATATTGGTACAGGTCCCCTTTCTCCAGAGATTTTTCCCATCCAATACAATAAACGTGAATTTATGAGATTTTATACGTTGCCTTGCATCATTTTTTTCACGTTTTCAACAATTTAGCAGGAGTTATAAAGAAAAGACATGAATTTGCTTTACCGAGCCATTACTGAAGTGCCGGCTTACTATTTTTGGGAGTAATTGTTTGCAGAGATTAAAATCTGGATTATATTTGCACCCGTTTAAGGGCGATTAGCTCAGCTGGTTCAGAGCATCTGCCTTACAAGCAGAGGGTCGGCGGTTCGAACCCGTCATCGCCCACA
>JAVEXG010000023.1:0-37032 GCA_034004115.1 Bacteroidales bacterium
CTGATATCCTGCGGTCCCGGCACCGGAACCAGGTCGGTAAAACAGGAGGTCAGTGAAGATTGGATTCAGCTTTTTAACGGTAAGGATCTTACCGGCTGGGACATCAAGATCAAAGGGTATGAGTTGAACAACAACTACAAAAGTATTTTCAGGGTCGAAGACGGGATTATGAAAGTAAGGTTTGATTCAGTTGAAAAATTCAACAACGAATTCGGCCATATCTTTTACAGGGAGCCGTTTTCGCGTTACAAGCTGAGAATCGAGTACAGGTTTGTAGGTGAGCAGGTAGCGGGAGGACCGGCGTGGGCATTCAGGAACAGCGGTGTGATGCTTCATTCGCAGCCGGCTTCAACCATGCTGCTTGATCAGGATTTCCCGGTATCGATCGAAGCCCAGTTCCTTGGCGGTAACGGAACCGACGACAGAACCACTCTCAATGTCTGTACCCCCGGGACTCATATTGAAATGGATGGGGAACTGATAACCCAGCATTGCAACAACTCGACTTCACTTACATATCATGGCGATGTGTGGGTCACGGCAGAATTTGTTGTGCTGGGAAGTGATGTCATCCATCATATTATTGATGGTGATACTGTCATTACATACAACAGACCTCAGGTCGGCGGCGCTCATGAAGGGTATGAAGTTCCGGAGGGCACTCTGATCGACAGGGGTTATATCTGTCTTCAGGCCGAGAGTCATCCGGTTGAATTCAGGAAAGTTGAGATTCTCAACCTCGAGGGCAAAAATTGAGGTAAGGGAAAGGTAAAACCGATTTAAATATTTATTTTCGCAATTCGCAGAAAGTGACTGAGAGATCTTTGCCGCCCGGATGGCGGAATTGGTAGACGCGCTGGTCTCAAACACCAGTGGCAGCAATGCTGTGCCGGTTCGATCCCGGCTCCGGGTACTTCGCCCGTCGAAGTTTTCTTTGACCTGCGTAGCTTCATCTAAGCAGGTAGCGAAGGAGAGCTGAAAAAGAGCGAGTGTGAGAGCGAGAGCTAGCACACTCGCTCTTTTTTCAAAGGAGGAGCTGGAGGCTTGTCATACCGTTAACATATTTTAACTCAATTCTAATTTAAACATAATGAATGGTTTAAGTTCATTGATATTTCTTCCTTCAAAGTATTAATGTGGTTTTCTTCACGAGAATCGTCTTTGAAATGATTAGGATGATTAAGAGGTTTAAGAGAAAATTGTTTTTACAAAAAGTTGGTTTACGATATGAAAAGTTAATAAAGCTTAATTGATTAGGATTGGCAATATAGGTAAGTTAGATTAGGAATGTGAAATGCTACTGGGAGTTGGCATTTCACATTATTTTAAAGCTATGAAAGATCAAAACTCAACAGTCATTGATCAAAGAAAATCACCAATTCCTTCTTGCAATGAAGATTCCTCACTCGTTGCTGAAAAGAATAAGGATAAAGTGAACGACTCATCTGCCATATCCCATATTGAAAAAATTCTGCTTGGCAAATTACAGGCAGGAGATTATAGCGCTTTTTCAAATGTTTTTAGTGCATATTATCGTGACTTGGTGATATTTGCCTCAAGATATACCAATGATTTAATTTATGCTGAAGAACTAGTCCAGGATACTTTTGTTATGTTATGGGAGGACAGATGTTCCATCAGAATTAACACTTCACTGAAATCATATCTTCTAAAAACTGTTCAAAACAAATGTATTGATTGGTTTCGCCATAAAAAAATTGTCAAGGCTCATCAAAATTTTGTTTTGGAAAAACCTCCACAACTTTCATTAAATACCGATTCCTACCTGCTATATTCAGAATTGAGTGAACGGATCGAGAATGCACTCAGACTATTACCTGATCCGATTTCGGAAGCATTCAGATTGAACCGGCAAAAAGGTCTGAAGTATGCTGAAATTGCTGAGATTTCCGGCGTCTCTGTCAGGACGGTTGAGGTTCGGATTGGGAAGGCATTACATCTTCTGAGACGACATTTGAAGGATTATTTTATAGTGATATTAATATTGTTTAGTTCCGGATGCTTGTTTTAAGTCTTTAAATATTCAACAGGGATATAATACAATGGAAATTATAATTAAAAAAATTATATAGCGTCGATTTTAAGCTAAGATAATTGAAAAATTAATGTGGGGTTTTGATCATAAAGCGTCTTTAGTAAGAGAATTGAATTAGATGGAAACTAATTATCAGGAAAATATATTAACCTTAATTGCAAAAAACCTTAATGGTATTGCTGACCTGGAGGAAGTGTTTCAGTTAAATGTGTGGCTTGAAAGCTCAGATGAAAACAGAAAATATTACGAACAGGTAAAAAATATCTGGGATGTATCTGATAACAGCATGGATTATGCTGATATAGATGAACCAAAAGCTTTAAAAAATACTCTCAAAAGGATAAAACAAGCTCCGGTCAGGGAGAATTTAAGGTTTATTTGGCAGAAGGTAGCTGCTATACTTTTTATTCCTTTACTAATTGGTTCTCTTCTTTGGATAAGAACTGTACCCCGCAGTCAGAACAGAACTTCAAATGAAGTGATTTATAACGAAGTCCATGCCGCCTTCGGGACTCGTTCAAAGTTGAGATTATCAGACTCATCATTAGTATGGTTAAATTCCGGGAGTACCCTAAGATACCCGGTTAAATTTGAAAACAATCAACGAAAGGTTTTTTTATCAGGAGAGGCGTATTTTGAAGTTGAAAGTGATGAATCAAAACCATTTATTGTTGAAACTCCTACTTTGCAGATAAGAGCCACCGGAACCAAATTTAATGTTCAGGAGTACTATGCTCATCCTGTTTCAGAGGTAATGCTCCTTTCCGGAAAAATCACGGTAAACGAATGTAATAATTCATCAGAGGATAATTCCTCAATTTCCGAACTAAAGCCGAACCAATTTTTATCCTACAACAGGGATACCAGGGAAAAACACATTATAAACGAAGATGTGCTTAGATATGTGGCGTGGAAGGATGGGATATTGGTTTTTCGGAATGATCCATTGGAAAGAGTCCTGGCAAAATTAAGTCTTATGTTCAATGTTGAAATTGATTTGCAGGGGGATCAACTTAAAAATTACAGATATCATGCTACTTTCCAGGATGAATCACTTGAAGAAATATTAAAACTTCTTAGGCTTTCAGCGCCGTTAAATTTCAGGGAAATTAAGCGGAGTCCATTGCCTGATGGATCATTCCCAAAGAAGAAAGTAGTAATATTTTTCGATAAATCAAGACTGTATGTTTAACCAATATAATATAGCTATGGCCCCAACATGAAAGAAAGAATCGGCCTTAAAAACTAAGAGGAAAAGTGCTGTAACACCTTTCCTCCGGTTCAAGGTCAGCTGAATGTCTTTTCTTGACAAGTAACATTCTTTATACTAACCGCAACACCTCAAATGTATGAAAAAAAATCTTAATTATGGTTTGTTTTGCCCGTTTGGCAAGTGGCGAAAATTGTTTTTAACTATGAAAATAACTGCATTTCTGCTTTTTTGTGGAGTTCTGAACCTGATAGCCAGTTCATCATATTCACAGAATACGAAAATCTCCTTAAATATGAAGGATGCAACAATAGAAAACATCCTTAACAAAATTGAGGATGAAAGTGAGTTCTACTTTTTGTTCAATCATGAGTTGATCGACGTAGAGCGGAAAATTGATATATATGCTAACAATAAACCTATCAAGGAAATTCTGGAAGGAATTTTCACCGATAAAGTGAACTTTGTAGTCAGCGACCGGCAGATAGTCCTTACGCAGAACCCAAACACAAATTTTCCAAAAGAATCTACAGTTCAACAGCAAACTGTTACAGGTATTGTGAAAGATGCCTCCAATGGTGAAGTTATGCCAGGAGTTAATGTAGTGTTCAAAGGAACAGTTATTGGCACTTTATCAGATATTAATGGAAGGTATACTATTCCATTTTCAAATCTTAATGACCCTATTCTTGTATTTTCATTTGTTGGTTATAAGACTCTTGAAGTCCCTTTAGCTAATAAAACCACATTGGATGTAACTCTACAACCTGAAATTACGGGTCTTGAGGAAGTTGTCGTAGTAGGATATGGAACGCAAAAAAAGGAGACACTGACGGGCTCTGTTTCTAGCGTTTCCGGTGGTGAGATCAGTACACCTAACATGAATGTTACCAGTTCTTTGACAGGTAAAATGCCTGGTTTGATTGTGAGCCAGCGTACAGGAGAACCGGGTAGGGAGGATCTTTCAATTTTGATTCGCGGTAATTCTTCTTTTGCCTCTACCCCCACTGGTAGTGACGTGAACCCAAATGCACCTTTGATCATCATCGACGGTGTTGAACGCGATAATATGAGCCGCCTCAATCCTGAGGACATTGAGAGTATCTCCGTTCTTAAAGACGCTACCGCTGCAATTTACGGAGCTCGTGCTGCCAATGGTGTCATTATCGTAACAACAAAAATAGGGTCTTTAGGAAAACCTGAATTCACTTTTACCTCCAATACATCTTTTTCAAGCGTTACCCACAGGCCGGAATTATTGGGTTCTCCTGAGTACGCGCGTGTACAGAACGAAGCGGTTTGGTATAGAGCCAACCGTCCGGATAACTGGACGACGCCAACCTTTTCCGACGACGCCATCAGACAATTTGAAGATGGCTCAAATCCTGATGTTTATCCTAATACTGATTGGTATAGTGAAATTAAAAACCCTTATGCGATTCAGAGCCGCGCCTCTTTACAGGTAACAGGTGGTACAGAAGGCGTGAAGTATTTGCTTTCTCTTGGTTGGCAGGACCAGGGTTCAGAGTTTAAAAGCATGAATTTAAATTACAGTCAATATAACCTGCGTTCGAATATAAAAGTTGATTTGACCAAGAATATATCAGTAGGAGCCAATATCAGCGCTATCGTTTCTGAACGAAAAGGTCCATGGGAGAGTACAGGTACAATTTTTACCAATACGTGGGCAGACCCTACACTGGTGGCACGTTTTACTACTGGAGAAAGAGGCCCCGGTAGATTCCAAGAAAGCCCACTTCTACTTCCTGATAGAGGTTGGTTAAAAATCTCAAATCTCCCTATTAACTCAACCTTTACAACAACAATTAAAATTCCTTGGGTAAAAGGATTGAAAATAGACGGTTCTTTCAATTATGACCTTCGTAATCAATTCCAAAAAAAGTGGGTACAACCCTATTATTTTTACGAACGTAATTCTGTGACCGGCGAACTTGAACGTAAACAGGCAACTGGAGGCGAGGGAAAAGGTGCTGTGGAAGAATTGAGGGATACATACAATAAGTGGACTACCATGATGTTCAATTTGCTTCTGTCATACAACACAACACTGAATGAGGTTCACAATATCAGCGCCATGGTCGGTACAGAAAAGCAGCAGAACAAAAGTAATATGGTTGAAGCTTACCGTATGAAATTTCTCTCCACACTTCTTCCCGAAATCAACGTGGGAAGCGATGACCCAGTCAATAGAGACAATGCAGGTTACTCGGCACACACAGCACGCGACAATTATATGGGACGTTTTAACTATGATTACAATAGGAAGTATTTAGCAGAGTTCATATTCAGATATGACGGTTCAAGTAATTTTCCAAGAGGTAAACAATACGGATTTTTCCCAGCTGCATCCTTTGGCTGGCGTATATCAGAAGAACCCTTCTTTAGCAATGCATTACCGTTTGTAGAAAATTTGAAACTTAGATATTCTGTTGGACAAACAGGTAACGACCGAATAATCCCTTATCAATACCTGCAGTTGTATGATTACGCTGGCGGTTACGTATTTGGTTCATCCATAAATGACGGACTTAGAGCAAGCACAATGCCAAATCCGAATGTTACCTGGGAAAAAAGTTTAAAAAATGATATCGGATTTGAAGCATCGCTTTGGAACAGTTTATTGGGAATTGAAGTAACCCTGTTTAAAGAACACAGAACAGATATTTTGACTACCCGCAGCGTCTCGATTCCCAACACGCTTGGATTTACCGCCTTACCGCCCGAAAATATTGGCGAGGCTGAAGTCAAGGGCTATGAAATAGTTTTAACCCACAAGAGAATGGTTAATAGTGACTTTAGTTACAGCCTTTCGGCAAATCTGTCATACAGCAATTCAGAAATTATTTTTATGGACGAAACACCTCAGTCAGTACCTTGGCGAGAGCAAACAGGCAGACCAATAGGTGCTCAATTGGTGTATAAAACAGATGGTACTCTGTATCAGCGCGACCCCGACGGGGGACCTAATGCTATTGATCCGGCTCAGGGAGCATACCATAGATCCAACAGACCCGGGGACTTGAAAATCGTCAATTTAACCGCCGAGTGGGGCGATGCTACTGATAATACCATCAATACGGATGACCAGTATCGCTTTAATTATACTTCCACACCAAGATCAGTGTTTGGGATGAATGCAAGCTTTGAATATAAGGGTTTTGATTTCTCCGTATTCTTTCAGGGTCAAACGGGAGCATATAATTACGACGGGAGTTACGTTACTTTAGGTGCTTCTAACAGGCAGAATTCCTACGTGGCGCGTGCAGAAGACCGGTGGACGGTGGATAATATTACCGGTAAAATGCCAAGAGCGGACGCTTATCAACCAGGTAATACAGACTTCTATTTGATGGATGCTACCTTTATCAGATTGAAAACAGCTGAATTAGGATATTCTATTCCCCAAGATATCATATCAAGGATTGGAATTAGCGGCGCCAGATTTTATTTTAGCGGCTACAACTTGTTGACGTGGGCAAAAGAAATTAAACATGCCGATCCTGAACTGAGTGGTGGATCTGGAAATTATCCGCCACAGCGCGTACTTAATTTAGGAGTAAATATCAAATTTTAAATTTCTAAAATTAATAAAATGAAAAAATATCTGATTTTATTATTAGTAACAGTTTCCCTCTCATTTTATGCATGTGAGGATATGCTTGATCTGTCGCCAACTCAAAATATTCATGAGGAAATGGTTTTTCAATCTGAAGCAATGATGAGGGCCTATCTGAATGAATTGTATTGGGGTATACCATCCGAATTTTCATATACTTATCAAGTAGCTCCTGAATGGACGTCACGAGCAACGGATGAAGTTTTTAATAATGCACGGGCTGGATACATAATAACAACTGGGTCACTTAACGAAGACAACGTTAATACGTTAAGTGCGATGAAGTTATATATTTGGAATTCCTCCTATCAATATATTCGCAAGCTCAATATTTTCCTGAATGAGTTGGAAAACGCAGATTTTTTGATGGAGAATAAGGACCAAATGGTTGCTGAAGCTAAAGCAATTAAGGCGTTTATCTATTTCAATTTGATTATACGTTTTGGAGGCGTTCCCATAGTTGACGATTATTGGAATTTGCATGATGAAAAAACCTTTACAAGCAATACCTTAGAGGAATGTGTTACAGAAATAGAAAGATTGATTGCGGAAGCAATGCCCGATTTAGATGAATACTATTCTGGCAGCAGCGCCAACTACGGCAAAATATGCCAGGATGTACTTCTCGCTTTACGTTCGCGAATGTATCTGTATCTTGCTTCGCCGCTGTTTGCAGAATTGCACAATCCTAACGAGTCGCGTGCTACCAAATGGCAAAGGGCCGCGACTGCTGCCGAAGATTTTTTTAGTGCAACGGGTAACAGGTATCAGTTACATCCAAACTATGCAAGAGCCTTTAATAATCCAAACGGAGTAATTAACCCTGAATTCATCTTTGTCAAAAATTTTACAGAAACCCAGGGTCATAATGTTCCAATCGACAATCTAGGCCGTCGTTATGGAGGATATTCAGGATGGTGGGCTAGTATGGGACCATCGCAGAATCTAGTAGATGATTATGATATGCAATCCACGGGGTTGCCTCCTTTTATCTGGAATGCTGATGGAACTAAAAGCGTCAATCATGCTTCGGGATATGACCCTCAAAATCCATACGTAGATAGAGACCCGCGCTTTTATGCCACAGTAATCTATGATGGCGCGGTGTATAGAGGTGACTTGCATGAATTTTGGGTAAGTCAGGACGGAAAACAATGGGGGCAGGACAGTCCACTCCAAAACGGCGATAATCCAGTGGGGCTCCATTTAATGAGAAAATTTGCGCCTGATCTTGACCAGGAGGATTTACTCTGGGGAAAAAGTACAATTACATATAATTTTAGTCGTCTTGGTGAAATATACCTTAACTATGCCGAAGCGATGTTTGAATTGGGAAATGAAGATGTATGCCGTGAATATATGAACAAAATCAGAGCCAGAGCACAGATGCCCGATATTCCGGATACTGTTACAGGCGAGGAGTTGAGAGCCAGGCTATACAATGAACGAAGAATTGAACTTGCATTTGAGATGCATAGATACTTTGATGTCCGCAGATGGAAAATAGCCCATATAACAGAGAATAGAGATATATACGGCGCTCAGATTATTAAAAACATGACTACTGGCGAAAAAACGTATAGTACTGTTTTACGTCAAGTAAGAAAAGGTTCGTGGGATGATAGATATTATCTCTTGCCTATCCACAGAGATGAAATCCAGAGAAATACGGGGTCATTGCTTCAGACAGTTACTTGGCGATAAAACTTCTTTATTCTGATATTTGAGTCCACTCAATAAGTACTTGTTGACAATGGTTTTGTACCAAGCAAGAGGAAATGAAAAGGTGTTAGCGGCTGCTTAACAGCCGTTAAACACCTTTCATTCTGCACACAGCGTATCATCATGTCGACCATAGAGAGACATCTGTTGAGCTGGAGCGAAGCCGGACCCAGGCAAAGCCAAGCCATTTTGAGATAATAATTTCATATCTCAATACATAATAAAAACATGGTTTTGGTAAAAGAGGATGGATAAAGAAAGATATTAACACAGTAAATCAATGATTTACGATCTATGTTTCGGCAAACATTTACCAATGCTAAAAACAATGAACACAAATGTAAAATAATAAGAAAATGAATAAATTAAAATTTTCAATATTTGTAGGTAATCTACTGTTTTTTTCATCCCTGTGCCTGGGACAGAATTATCTGAACTATGTGCAGCCGAAGCCTAAATACGAGCCTATGCCTATCTACAAGCGGGCAGATTTTGTGCCCCGCATGGGATTCTGCAGCACAACCCCCCCGGAGACCGCTGCTGACATTTTGCTTACCGGTAACGGATCAATCAAGGGGTCCATCTACGGCGATCCTTACGAAGAACGCGTTAGTTATTCCCGCGCAATAATCGGTGTTTCCACCCAAGCACCTATGCCCCCCCCGAATATAGCGCATATCCTGCCTGACGTGCGTAAGATGTTGTTAGAGGGTAAGTTCAGGGAGGTAAACATGTTTGTGATGAATGAAGTTCTAAAGGATCCTCTTTACGGTCCGCTGTATACCCTTGATGAGAACGGGATTCCTCACCAACCACTGAGATTCAATAGCGGCACCTCAATTCCCCCGTTTAACATGACCATTAGCTCCGCTCCCATGGACAATGTTACCGACTATCTGCGCGTCTGCGACTGGACCACCGGCGAAACACGCATCCATTGGACGGACGCGAGGGGCGCTAATGTGCGCCGTTCGTTTGTTTCTTTCCCTGCGCAGGCTGCCTGCCAACTGCTCACAGCGCCAAAAGGCTCCACGCTGAGTTGTACAATTTCCCTTAGTCAAATTGGAGGTTTGGCTGGCCGTAGGGGACCGGGACCGAGTACTATAGAGTTCGTCAACATGGACTCACAAATCGAAAAGAAGGAAGCTTTCATAATCGTCAAAGGACAATTTAAAAAAGAGATAACGGAATCTGGGTTTGCCGGCGTGGTCCGCGTTGTACTGGATGGTGGCAGCGTAAAAGTGCAAAATGGCGTGCTGGTCATCAGCGGTGCGAACAAGGCCACTATTCTAACTATGATTGAGCCTCTCACCCGCTATAGCGAAGAGGGTGTGAAAGCGGTCAAGTCCCGGGTGGCAGCGCTCAAAGCGGATTACGAGGCGCTGTTAGCCGAAAATGCCAAGGTCCTTGCCCCGCAGATGGAGAGTTGCACAGTGCGACTCTGCTCCGACTACGAAGCGCTTAAATCCGTTGAAGAATTGCTGGTGGAACAGATTTCCGTGGAGGGAGAACTCAGCGCACCGTTATTTGAAAAACTCTTCCATATGGGGCGTTACTGGCGGATCGTCTCCGTGGGCGAGGAGGCAGCGGGGGTAGGAGCTCAGTGGAACATCAACGTCAATTTACAGATACACTCCGATAACATTACAGGACTACACAAACAATTGGATGTCTTATTCCGCTTATTTGAAAGCAAGTACGATGACTTCCGCCTGAACGCCAAAAACATATTCGGTTGTCGAGGCATCATGGCCAACATCCATCCCAACGCGATATCCGGCCTTCAGAACCATTTTTCTGCCAGCTGGCCCCATCAATATTGGATCCCCTGTGCGGGGTGGGTTTTTAACGAGTTCTGGGGATATTATCTCACTACAAACGACGAGAAATTTCTCCGGGAACGAGTCGTGCCCGGCCTGAAGGAAATCGCCCTGTTCTTCGAGGACTATCTCACCGATATAGGTCCAGACGACCGCTATATATTCTACCCGGGCTTCTCAGCGGAAAACCTCGAGGAGTGGGGACGTCCCATCGGCATCAATTGTATGCAGGATGTGATGGTTTGCCGGGAAGTTCTGACCAACCTGCTTACTGCCTGCGAAACCCTGGGTATCTCCGATCCCAAGGAGGCCAAATGGCGTGATATGTTGAGTAAGCTCCCTGCAGCCCTCCTGGATGAAACTACAGGAGCCCTGCGTGAGTATGGTTGGGACGCAATAAAGGAAGATCTGGATCACAGGCATGTCTCACATCATCATGACGTGTGGCCTGGACATGCCATTAACTGGGAGGAAACGCCGGAACTGGCTCTTGCCGTGCTTAAGTCCAACCGTAGACGCGGCATGGAGAACGAATCATACCACGGCCTCGCGATGCGACTGTTCACCGCCATCCGCTTAAAGGACGAAGCGCACGCTACCAGCCTCATAAAGGAAATACTAGAGCATGGCTTTGTGAACCGTACTCTTCTAACCAGCCACAATCCCAATACCCGGGGAGCTCAGTCTGACGCCCAGGGCTCGTTGCCTGCTGTGTTGGCAGAAATGGCAGTTTACTCAAAGCTGGGACTAATTGAACTGTTGCCTGCTATGCCAGGTATGCTGGTAAAAGGCGAATTCAAAGGCTTGTGGCTGTACACCTTTGCGAAGCTGGAGCGCCTTAATTGGGACCTGAATGAAAACAACCTGTCTGCACGTATCATGCCTCTGAAAGATCAAACGATTACCTTAAGGATACGCCAGGGATTTGAAGAGCTCTACGTGGACGGCGTTTCACAGTTTTCCCAGAGGAATGAAATTACGATTAACCTGAAGAAGGGTGTTCCAGTGGATATCTCCGCAAAGTTAAGGCCAAAAACACATTTAGCCTTTAAGTAAGGAATAAATAATAAACAACTTATAAAGTGTCGTTTCTGCGGAAACGATGTCCCGCATGGACAACATTTTAAAACATTAAAGAAATGAGCAATATAAAAATTTCATTGATTGTAGTTAATCTACTGATTTTTTCGTCGCTGTGCCTGGGACAGACTTCTCTGACCTATGTGCAGCCGAAGGCGAAATATGAGCCTATGCCTATTTCCAAACGCGCAGATTTTGTACCCCGCATGGGATTCTGCAGCACAACTCCTGCTTTGAGATCCGGAGACGCCATGTACACCGCAAACGGCTCAATCAAGGCGCTTGTCTATGGCGATCCTTACGCAGAGCGTATTGACTTTTCCCACGAAAAACTTTATGTTCAAAACTTTAAACCTTTGGAACCCCCGAAAATAGTGAATATCCTGCCTGACGTGCGCAAGATGCTGTTAGAGGGTAAGTTTAGGGAAGCGCCCAACTTTGTGATGGAGGAAGTCGAAAAGAATCCTCTTTACGCCGAGCAGTTCAACAAGAATATAATCCAGGATACGTACGACAGGACAGCATTGATACGTCCAAAAAGCACTGAAACTTCTCTAATGGGCGCTAACTTACATTCCCCGTTTAACATGTACATTAACTCCACTCCCTCGGACAATGTCAGCGACTATTTGCGTGTCAGCGACTGGACCACGGGAGAAACGCGTATTTATTGGACGGACGCTCGGGGCGCACAGGTGCGCCGTTCGTTTGTTTCCCGCCCTGCGCAGGCAGCCTGCCACTTGCTCACAGCACCTAAAGGCTCCACGCTGAGCAGCACAATTTCTCTCGATCAAATCGCCGAAAGAATCAGTTCGGATGAAGTGAAATCCTTAGCTCACGAAAATCCGTTCCTCCAGCAATTCTTCTCCCTCTCATGGTCTCATCCCCTTATACCGCCGATTAAGTACGGACGCCGCGGGATAGATTACGTCAACATGGATACGCAAATCGAAAAGAATGAAGCTTACCTGATCGTCAAAGGCTCCTATGAAAAAGCCATAACAGATGCCGGCTTTGTAGGGGTGGTTCGCGTTGTACTGGATGGTGGCAGCATTAAGGTGGAAAATGGTAAGCTGGTCATCAGCGGTGCTAACAAGGCAACCATTCTGACGATGATTGAGCGTCTCCCCAAATATAGCGAGGAAGGTGTGAAAACGGTCAAGTCCAGGATAGCAGCTATCAAACCGGATTACGAGGCATTGTTAGCCGAAAATGCCAGGGTACTTGCCCCGCAGATGAATAGTTCAACAGTGCGGCTCTGCTCCGATTACGAAGCCCTCAAATCCGTGGAAGAATTGCAGGTGGAGCAGATTTCTACAGTGGACCTCAGTGCGCCGTTATTCGAGAAACTCTACCATATGGGGCGTTTCTTCCTGATCAACGAAACGGGCGAGTTACCAGCGGCACAGGGGCTGTGGAGCACCAACGTCAATTTCCAGGTTAGCTCCGGCAACATCACAGGGCTACACGAACAGATGGAGAACTACTTCCGCTTTTTTGAAAGCAAGTTCGATGATTTTCGCCTGAACGCCAAAAACATATTCGGTTGTCGGGGCATTTTGGCCAGCGTTGATCCCAACATGTTGACCGGCTATCAGTCCCATTTCTCCTCCCATCGGCCCTATCAGTATTGGATTCCATGTGCAGGACAGGTTTTTAACGAGTACTGGGGATATTACCTCACTACAGCCGACGAGAAATTTCTGAGAGAGCGAGTCGTGCCTGGTTTGAAGGAAGTCGCTCTGTTCTTTGAGGACTATCTCACCGATATTGGTCCGGATGGTCGCTATCTGTTCTATCCGGGCTTCCTGGCAGAAAACAATGAGACCAGAGGACCCATTGGGATAAATTCCACGATGGACGTGATGGTCTGCCGGGAAGTTCTGACCAACCTGCTTACCGCCTGCAAAACCCTGGGTATCTCCGATCCCAAGGAGGGCAAATGGCGCGATATGCTGAGCAAGCTCCCTACACTCATGCTGGATGAAGCTACAGGGTCCCTGCACGAGTTTGCATGGAGCGAGATCCCGGACGAACTTCAACACAGGTATGTCTCCCACCATTACGACGTGTGGCCTGGAAACGCCATTACCTGGGAGGAAACACCGGATATGGCACTTGCCGTGCTAAAGTCCAACCGTAAACGCGGCCTGACGTCAACGATGGAGGTTGCCACGGTCCAAGGCTTCTTGCAACGGCTGTACACAGCCATCCGCTTAAAAGACAGTGAGCACGCTTTCTTCATCTTAAAGCAGCTATTCGAGCACGGTTTTGTGAACCACTCTCTGCTGACCAACTTCTATTCCAATCGCCTGATATGGCCGGACGCCCAGGGCGCGTTTCCTTCTGTGCTGGCGGAAATGGCGGTTTACTCCAAGCCGGGACTTATTGAACTGTTGCCTGCCATGCCAGGTACGCTAGTAAAAGGCGATTTCACCGGCCTGTGCCTGTACACCTTTGCGAAGCTGGAGCGCCTTAAGTGGGATCTGAATGAAAACACCCTGTCTGCGCGCATCCTGCCTTTGAAGGATCAGACGATTAAACTAAGAATCCGCCAGGGATATGAAGAGCTCTCCGTGGACGGTGTTTCGCAACTTTCCCAGAGGAATGAAATTACGCTTAACTTGAAAAAGGATGTCCCTGTGGATATCAGCGCAAAGTTAAGGCCAAACACACATTTAGCCTTAAGTAAGGAATAAATAGTAATCAACTTATAAAGTGTCGTTTCTGCGGAAAAGATGTCCTGCAGGGACGACACTTTAAAATAATAAACTTTAGTCCACTCTAAAAAACCTATTTTAATGATTTTTGACAAATATAGTTATTGATTATCAGTCTTTTATAAAGTGAATAATTGTTAAAACGTACTTATCTGAGAGGGCTCAAACTTGAAAGAAATATTAAAAAATGAGCAAATTAATACTGAGCGTAGTAAGTGGATTGTTCGTTATTACTTCAAGTTGTGGTAATCAAAATAACAGAATCACAGGAAAATATTGATTGTATAAAAGTATCGGGATGGCAGTTAAGCTCATAATAGAACCTCAAGAAGATAAAAGTAATTTGCCAATCGAATACCCCGAAATTCAGGCTTTGTTTTTGAACCATGGTGTAATAATGATGCAGACTTGGCCTGATCCATATGCACCTCAGTAGTTATAATCAGATTATGACTTAAGAGTACCATGCACCGAGAGCAAGTAAAGCAGGGAGAATTGCGTCACTGCTTTTTTGGCGTCAGGAAAATTTTAAGACGAAGTGTATGAATCTGGTATTTTTCAAACAGGCAATTGAAATCAATCACTAAGCTAATTTGTAAAGAAATATAAAATATGTTTTATAACATAATTCTAATAAGATGAAAAAAGTAAATGATATTGCTGATTCTAAAAAAGCCGCAGTTCCGGTTTTTACCCGGTTTACCTATTGTGGCAATGATCAGGTTTATAAAGATAATCCCTTGAAGCCTGACGAGTTTTACTCGCCAATTCTCCAAGGATGTTATCCGGATCCGAGCATTGTTCGCAAAGGGAATGATTTTTTTATGGTAACCTCCTCATTTGTCATGGTTCCGGGAGTGCCTGTTTTTCACTCTAATGATTTGGTGAACTGGCGGCAGATAGGGCATGTACTCGACAAGCCATCGCAGTTGAATGTCCAGGATGCACCGATCCGTGAGGGGATATGGGCTCCGCAGATAACATATAATCCGTTTAATGAAACTTTCTATATGATAACTACTCACAAAGCAGCTGGTCTGGGCAATATTGTAGTAAAAACCCAAAATCCGTTCAATGGATGGAGTGATCCGTTAAAACTGCAATTCAATGGAATTGATCCTTCGTTATTCTTTGATGACGACGGCAAAGCATACCTGGTTCATAATGACACACCAGAAAAGGCGCTGTATGAGGGACATTGCGTGATTAAAATCTGGGAATATGATACAGATGCAGATCAGGTAATTGCTGGAACAGATAAAATCGTTGTTGACGGCGGTGTGGATATTAGCAAGGAACCGTTCTGGATAGAAGGTCCTCATATCTACAAGAAAAATGGACGTTACTACCTGATGTGCGCTGAAGGCGGTACCTGCGAGTGGCACAGCGAAGTGATTTTTGTGAGCAATCACCCCAAAGGTCCTTATGTTCCTGCACCCGGTAACCCTATTCTTACTCAAAGGCATTTACCGGTGGACAGGAGTAACAAAGTTGACCAGACAGGTCATGCGGATTTAATACAAGACTTTGATGGCAAGTATTATGGTGTATTTCTGGCAGTTCGTCCAAATAATAAAGACCGAGTCAATACCGGACGCGAAACATTTATTTTACCAGTGGATTGGAGCGGCGAATTTCCTGTTTTTGAAAACGGATTATTTCCGATACAACCCAAACTGAAAATGCCCAAAGGAGTAAACAATAGAACATGTCAAGACGGATTCTTACCAAATGGGAATTTTGCTTTTACTGACAACTTTACATCCGAAAAATTAGATTACCGCTGGATAGGAGTCAGAGGCTGGCGCGAAGAGTTCATTGACACGAGTAAAGACGGGGTAAAAATCAATCCATATCCTGTAAATATCAAGGAAGTAAAGCCCACATCCACGCTTTTTTGCAGGCAGCAGCATAATAATTTTGAGGCGTCGGTAATCATGGCTTACAAACCGGTTTCGAGTTTCGAACTTGCCGGTTTAGTATGTTATCAAAGTGAATCGTTTAACTATGTTTTTGGCATTACCCGCAAAGACAATGATGATTACATCGTGCTTCAACGAACCGAACGTACAAGCCAGGGAACAGAAGCACAAGCGACATCAAAGGTGATTGCTTCCGAAAAGATTGACATAAGTAATCCGGTAAAACTGCGGGTAAGAGCGCAAGGTGACGATTATCAATTCAGTTATTCAGTTGATGACGGCGGTTATTTCAAAAACCTTGGTGGAGTTGTTTCAGGAGATATCCTTTCAACCAATGTTGCGGGGGGTTTTACCGGAAGTTTGATAGGCTTGTATGCTACATCAGCAAACGATATTATACTCTAAAGAGATGCAAACTAATTTTGAATCAAAAGGGTTTTATAAACTCTCGTTGATGCAGCGTATTGGTTTTGGCTCGGGCGATTTGGCACAGAACCTGATTTACCAGACGGTATCCATGTATCTGCTTATTTTTTATACCAATGTTTTCGGAATTACTGCTGCTGCGGCAGGGGTAATGTTTCTCATTGTCCGGATTGTTGATGTAATATGGGATCCGATTGTGGGCGCATTTGTAGATAAACGCAATCCGAAAATGGGGAAATATCGTTCCTATTTGGTTTTAGGCGGCATTCCGCTTACCGGATTTGCCATCCTCTGTTTTTGGAACGGATTTTCAGGCTCTTTGCTGTATGCGTACATTACATACATTGGTTTATCCATGTGCTATACTTTAATCAATGTACCATACGGAGCGTTGAACGCATCGCTTACGCGCGACACCGATGAAATCACCAAACTCACTTCGGTACGTATGTTTATGGCTAGTATTGGTGCATTGGCGGTTGCTGTCGGCATACCGATTATTGTCAAGACTCTTTCGCCTGACGGAAAAATCAATTCTTCGGAATCGGGAAGCGCATGGTTTATCACCATGACCATTTATGCGATTGCAGGTTTGATATTGTTGATTTTCTGCTATACGCAAACGAAAGAACGAGTGGTCATGGACGAACAAGATGCCCACAATGTAAAAGTGTCCGACTTATGGACGGAATTTATACGTAATAGACCATTACGCATATTGGCTCTCTTTTTCATTACAGCATTTGCCATGATGGCAATAGGAAATTCTGCCAGCTCGTATTATATGATTTACAATATTAAGGCGCCCGATATGTTGCCTTATTTCATGGCACTCTTCCCTATTCCGACATTTATCTTTATGCCAATGGTTCCCGCCATCAAACGCGCAATCGGCAAAAAACAGATGTTTTATCTCTTCCTGACTATTGCCATTATTGGAATGGCAATGTTTTATGCTATTTCGGTTATTCCAGTGCTTAAAACACAGGTTTGGCTGGTTTTTGTCGCCCAATTTGTGAAATCAACAGGCGTCATTGTCGCTTGCGGATACATGTGGGCACTTGTGCCTGAGGTTATTTCGTATGGTGAATATACAACAGGAAGACGTATTTCGGGCATCGTGAATGCTTTAACCGGTATATTTTTCAAAGCGGGAATGGCTTTAGGAGGCATCGTTCCGGGAATGATTCTGGCATTTGTAGGTTTTGACGAAAAAAACGCCGTGACGCAATCTGCATTTGCAGAGCAGGGGATTTTGTGGCTGGTAGCCGTAATTCCTTCTTTGTTGCTTATTGCTGCAATGTTTATCATCTCAAAATATGAATTGACCGATGATCTGATTGACAAAATAAATGCAGAGATTGAAGAAAAGTATAAAAAATCATAAACCGCTTACGGCAGGCTTCATCGAAGGTCGTGTTTTTGAAGCATCATGGATGCAAATATAACGGGAGATATTAATTTTCTTATTCGACGTGCGACACACCTTTGCTCTGTTATGCGACAGTTGATAATCCTTACGTTCCATTTACTTCCCAAGGTGTAATCCTCACGCCCGTTGTTGTTTGGACAACCCATCATGCGATTGTGGAATATAAAGGGAAATGGTATCTATTTCATCACGATTGCGTTCCCTCGGGTTAAAATTCAGTTTGTTTTATAAATAAAATTTTATGATTTATGTATTTACTCGGTTACGATATCGGAAGTTCATCAATCAAAGCGTGTTTGGTTGACGCATCAACTGGACAAGTTTGTTCATCGGCGTTTTATCCCAAGCAGGAGATGTCCATCAAAGCAATTTATTCTGGATGGGCAGAACAGGAACCAACCGACTGGTGGACTAATCTGAAAACGGCTACTGCCGAAGTCATGCGTGCATCGGGTATATTGAAGAACAATATTCGTGCCATCGGCATTTCGTATCAGATGCACGGATTGGTGTGTGTGGATAAGGATATGCGAGTATTGCGTCCGTCGATTATCTGGTGCGACAGTCGGGCTGTGCCCTACGGTGAGAAAGCGTTACAGGAGATTGGCGAACAGGAATGTTTAACGCATTTGTTGAACTCGCCCGGCAATTTCACGGCTGCCAAATTAGCCTGGGTAAAGGAAAATGAACCTGATATCTTTGCGCAGATATACAAAATAATGCTTCCGGGAGATTACATTGCCGCACGCCTCACTGGAAACATTTGTACAACTGCATCTGGTTTGTCCGAAGGTATTTTCTGGGATTTTGCTGAAGGAAAAGTTTCTGACACAGTGCTTGATTATTTTGGTTTCGCCAAAAATATTATCCCCGACATTGTTCCGACCTTTTCGTGGCAAGGCACGGTGACTGAAGCGGCTGCCAATGAATTGGGACTGACGGCGGGTATACAGGTATGCTACCGTGCGGGCGACCAGCCCAACAATGCTCTTTCGTTGAATGTTCTGCAGCCCGGCGAAATTGCAGCGACGGCGGGCACTTCTGGTGTAGTTTACGGTGTGAATGAACAGATAAAGTACGACCCAGCATCACGAGTAAATACCTTTGCACATGTGAATTATACTACACAAATTCCTCGAACAGGCGTCCTGTTGTGTATCAACGGTACGGGGATTCTCAATTCGTGGGCAAGGAAGCATATTGCACGCGAGGGAATCAACTACGCAATAATGAATGACTTGGCTGCTGAAGTGCCTGTTGGCGCCAATGGATTGAGCGTACTTCCTTTCGGAAACGGCACCGAACGGATGTTGGGCAACAAAGAAGTAGGATGTACGTTCGACGGGCTGAATTTTAATATTCACAACGAGCGGCATTTATTGCGTGCTGTACAAGAAGGAATAGCATACGCTTTTAAATATGGCATTGAAATCATGCAAAGTATTGGCGTCGACCCGAAAACCATACGGGCTGGAAATGCCAATATGTTCCTTAGCCCACTGTTCCGCGAAACACTGGCGACAGTTACCGGCGCTTCCATCGAATTGTATGATACCGATGGTGCTACTGGCGCGGCCAAAGGTGCAGGTGTAGGCGCAGGTATTTACAAAACTCCCGAAGAAGCATTGTCTTCGCTTAAACGTATCACCACCATCAATCCTAATTCATCGCTGATAGATGAATATGAAAAAGCATATCAAAGATGGAAGGGTGTACTAAGTAAAAAAATTAACCTTTCTCATAAATAAAAACCAATCAAAATAAAAATTGTATGAACGTTATTTTAGGTAATAAGGAATTTTTCCCCGGAATAGGAAAAATTAAGTTTGAAGATCATGCATCGGATACTCCATTGACATTCAGATGCTATGATGAAAATAAGGTCATTGCCGGTAAAACAATGAAAGATCATCTGCGTTTTGCAGTGTGTTACTGGCATACTTTCTGCGGAACAGGCGGCGATCCGTTCGGACCCGGAACCAAGGCTTTTCCTTGGGACGCCTCTACCAACGCTATTCAGGCAGCCAAAGACAAGATGGACGCTGCTTTCGAGTTCATCACCAAGTTGGGTGCACCTTATTATTGTTTCCACGATGTGGATTTAGTCAGCGAAGGCGCATCGGTAGCCGAGTATGAAAAACGCCTGCAAACGATGGTCGATTATGCTAAGGAAAAACAGGCGGCTTCGGGTGTGAAATTGTTGTGGGGTACCGCAAACGTATTCAGCAACCCCCGCTACATGAACGGCGCGGCAACCAACCCCGATTTTCAAGTATTGACCTATGCAGGCACGCAGGTAAAAAACGCCATTGATGCAACCATTGCCCTTGACGGCGAAGGTTACGTCTTCTGGGGTGGACGCGAAGGCTACATGAGCATGCTGAACACCAATATGAAACGCGAACTTGATCACCTCGGATGTTTCCTTGTTATGGCTCGCGATTACGCTCGCAAAAACGGTTTCAAAGGCTGTTTCTACATCGAGCCCAAACCGATGGAGCCTACCAAACATCAGTATGACTATGATGCAGCAACAGTCATCAATTTCCTCCGTTATTACGGTCTCGACAAGGATTTCAAACTCAACATCGAGGCCAACCATGCCACACTTGCAGGACATACCTTTGAACACGAGTTGCAAGTAGCCGCCGACGCCGGTATGCTCGGCTCCATTGACGCCAACCGCGGCGATATTCAGAACGGTTGGGATACCGACCAGTTCCCCATCAATCTATATGAACTGACCGAGGCAATGTTGGTTATTCTTCAGGAGGGCGGCTTCACCACCGGCGGCGTGAATTTCGACGCCAAAACGCGCCGCAATTCCACCGACCTCGAAGACATCTTTATTGCACACATCGCAGGAATGGACGCCTTCGCCCGTGCGCTGACCATCGCGGTGAACGTTCTTGAGAACTCGCCATACAAAAAAATGCGCAAGGAACGTTACAAATCCTTCGACAGCGGCAAAGGCGCCGACTTCGAAGCCAGAAAACTAATCCTCGAAGACCTCCGCAATTTAGCCTTCGAACTGGGCGAACCCAAGCAAATCAGCGGCAAGCAGGAGTTATACGAAATGTTGATTAATCGTTACATCTAATAAAATGAAGAGTGAAGGATTAAAAATGAAAATTTATTGGTCCTTCACTCTTAATTCTTTGTTCTATGACGGAATTCAACGGCGGCATTACTTATGGCTTTTGCAGGCTGATGTCTGTGAGCGCTGCTAATATTGTATGGGAAATGGTACCCAAAACCAAAGAAAAACATTAGAGGAAATGAATGAACTTTGGAATAAATAGTGATGCAAATAAACCATTGATTTGCATTACAATGACAACCTAAAAAAAATTATTATGCTTAATTCATTGAAGACAAAAGTTTTCAGGGCTAATTCTGACCTTGTAAAACATGGATTGGTGATCTTCACATGGGGTAATGTGAGCGGCATTGATAACGAAAAAGGATTGGTAGTGATTAAACCATCGGGGATTTCTTATAAAGAAATGAGTGTGGACGATATGGTGGTGGTCGACCTTGACGGAAATGTGATAGAAGGGCGACTGAAACCTTCGTCGGACACCCCAACACATCTCGAACTGTACAAGGCGTTTCCTTGTATCGGCGGCATCGTGCATACCCACTCCACTTATGCTACCGCATGGGCGCAAGCAGGAAGAGACATTCCGAACATCGGCACCACGCACGCCGACTATTTCTGTGATGCCATTCCCTGCACTCGCGACATGACTGAAGCCGAAGTTAACGGCGCTTACGAAAAAGAAACAGGAGTTGTGATTGTAGAACGTTTCCGCCAACTGAATCCCGAGCATATTCCAAGCGTACTAGTAAAAAATCACGGACCTTTTATGTGGGGGAAAAATCCAAACGATGCGGTTCACAATGCCGTTGTTCTCGAACAGTTGGCCAAAATGGCATCAATCGCCTACTGCATCAATCCCAAACTGACCATGAATCCGTTGCTCATCCCTAAGCATTTTTGTCGCAAACATGGAGCGGGAGCATATTATGGACAATAGTTGAATAAACAAACAACATCAATATTTTAAATCATTAAAAATCAAATATCATGAAAGAAATAGAAGTATGGTTTGTCACCGGAGCGCAATTGCTTTATGGCGGTGACGCAGTTGTGTCCGTGGATGCACATTCAGCGGAGATAGTCAAAGGACTGAACGAATCGGGTAAACTGCCTGTGAAAGTCGTGTATAAAGGGACAGTAAATTCTTCGTCTGAAATTTCAAAAGCATTTGCCAATGCTAACAACGATGAAAAATGTATCGGTTTAATAACGTGGATGCATACTTTTTCGCCTGCAAAAATGTGGATACACGGCTTGAAGAATTTCAAAAAACCATTAATGCACTTGCATACGCAGTATAACGAAACTATTCCCTGGAGTGAAATCGATATGGATTTCATGAATTTGAATCAATCTGCTCACGGCGACCGTGAATTTGGTTTCATTACAAGCCGTCTACGTAAACCACGCAAAGTAGTGGTCGGTTATTGGAAGGATAAATCGACACAGGGAAAAATAGCCGACTGGATGCGGGCTTGCGCCGGTTGGGCAGATTCACAAAACATGAGGATTATCCGTTTTGGCGATAACATGAACAATGTAGCCGTAACCGACGGCGATAAGGTAGAAGCCGAAATCCGTCTGGGCTATCATGTGGATAATGCCCCGATTGCGACTTTGGTTCCTTATGTAAACGCTGTTACGGAAGCGGAAATTGACGCGCTGATTACAGAATACGAAAAGTTATACGATTTTGCCACTGATTGTAAAAAGGGCGCTGAAAAACACTCTTTCGTCCGTGACGCAGCTGCACAGGAAATAGGAATGCGCCGCTTCCTGGAAGAAAAAAAAGCAAATGCATTTACCACCAGTTTCGACGAGTTGGAGGGGATGAAACAGCTGATGGGGTTGGCTTCTCAACGCCTGATGGCAGAGGGATATGGCTTCGGCGCAGAAGGCGACTGGAAGACCGCCGCTTTGGTTCGTACCATGTGGGTAATGGGACAAGGTTTGCCGGGCGGACAGTCATTTCTCGAAGATTATACCTTGAATTTCGACGGAGAAAACAGTTCGATTCTTCAGGCGCACATGCTCGAAATCAATCCGGAAATTGCAACTAAAAAACCGTGCATCGAAGTGCATTTTCTCGGTATCGGCGATGCGAGAACTTGCGCCCGCCTTGTATTCCAAGCACATCCGGGCGACGGTATTGCTGCCACTGTTGTTGATGTGGGCAATCGTTTCCGTATGATAGTTAATGAAGTAGAGGTTATAGAACCACAAGCGCTTCCGAAACTGCCTGTTGCATGTGCTTTGTGGAAGCCTCTACCCAATTTTGAAATTGGCGCAGGCGCGTGGATTATGGCCGGTGGTACTCATCATTCCAGTTTCTCCTATTCTTTGAGTATCGAACAAGTTGAAGATTATGCCGATATAGCGGATATGGAACTGTTGATTATCGACAAAAATACAACGATTCGAAATTTCAAACAGGATATTCGTAACAATGAGGCGTATTATCTTCTGAATAAGGCTTTGCAATAAATATTAATTAGCATGAAATACGTTATAGGATTAGATTACGGGACAGATTCCTGTCGCGCCGTAATCGTTGATGCGGGGGATGGACACGAAATAGCCTCGTCCGTAAAATTTTACCCTCGCTGGAAAGATGGCAGGTACTGCAACCCACAAACCAACCAATACCGTCAACATCCATTGGATTATACAGAGACGCTGGAGGCATCAGTAAAGGCTGCCCTCGCGGATTCCCCCGCAGGAGTAGCCGAAAATATTGTAGGTATTGCTTTCGACACCACCGGCAGCACGCCCGTATTGACCGACACCAACGGTACGCCGCTGTCTTTACTGCCCGAATTTGCCGAAAACCCCAATGCCATGTTTGTGTTGTGGAAAGACCATACTGCTGTTGCCGAAGCCGCAGAAATCAACCAATTGTCAAAAAGTTGGAAGACGGACTATACGGCTTACGAAGGCGGTATCTATTCGTCCGAATGGGTGTGGGCTAAGGTGTTGCATGTGTTGCGCAAGGATGAAGCAGTTCGCAAGGCAGGCTATTCGTGGGTTGAACATTGCGACTGGCTGCCTGCGTTGCTCACGGGAAATACCAAGCCCGAAAACCTGCTTCGCAGCCGTTGCGCCGCGGGACACAAAGCGATGTGGCACGCTTCATGGGATGGATTGCCTTCGGAAGAGTTTCTGACTGCGCTTGATCCATTGTTGGCCGGTTATCGCGCACGATTGTACAGAAAAACATTTCCAAGCGACACGGTGATTGGAAAACTGACGCCCGAATGGGCTGATAAGTTAGGATTGACCACCAATGTCGCCGTTGCCGTAGGCGCTTTCGACTGTCATTTCGGCGCTGTGGGTGCGCAAATCGTTCCGGACGCTTTCGTGCGCGTTATCGGAACTTCCACTTGCGACATCATGGTGGTGCCCTACGAAGAAATAGGCGATAAACTGATTCCTGGCATTTGCGGGCAAGTGGAGGGTTCAGTTGTTCCCGGCATGATTGGTCTTGAAGCCGGACAGTCAGCTTTCGGTGATGTGTACGCATGGTTTTCAAAATTTGTCGGAATAAGTATTCCCGAACTTACGGCAGAGGCTAAAAAATTGCCCATTTCCGAAGCAATCATTGCAACCGACTGGCTAAACGGACGTCGAACACCTGACGCAAATCAACTACTGAAAGGTTCAATTACGGGCTTGACTTTGGGTACAACACCTGCTATGGTATTCCGTGCATTAGTCGAAGCAACGGCTTATGGCTCCAAAGCCATCATCGACCGCTTCCTCGAAAACGGTATTGAAATCAAGGAAGTGATCGGTATTGGCGGCATTTCGCTCAAGTCACCGTTTGTAATGCAGATCCTTGCCAACGCGCTTGGAATGCCCATAAAGGTAGCCAAAGCCGAACAGGCGTGCGCTTTTGGCGCTGCCATGTTTGCTGCCGTTGCTGCCGGTATATATCCCAAAGTTGAAGATGCACAAAATGCGATGGGGCAGGGATTTGCTTCGATATATCAGCCGGATGAAACAGCCCACAGCCAATATATGAAATTGTATCGTAAGTATTTAGAAATCGGCGAGTATACAGAAAGGTGATTCACTAGTCAAAAATAAGCTAATCCTCAGTTTCTCTTATTGTAGATAAGCGACTTGAAATCAGTGCGATAATTTACCGCAGCCAATAAAAGCCTGTCGAACTGCGGTTGGCTAAAATACCGTCAGTTGAATTGGTAACAGAACTTATCCAGCTAGTATTGCAGATATTCAGGTATTATTTTGTAATAAACACCCAATAATTGCCATTTGGCATTGCTTATACAGCCATAAAATTAGAGAAAACGCAACAAATTATATTGGGGTGGATAAAACAACTATCAAAATCAAATTTGCAAAAGAGTATAATTACTGTGGATCAAGAGTTGAAATAATCCTTTAGGAAATTTCAGACTTGCAAAATCGCAATCAATATCTTTTTGAGTATAAATTCAAAATAGATAAATAAAAAAAATCCACATGATAAAGCTTCGACATTATCTATATTTAAGCAAAATTTTTCTCCATGTTCCATCGCCGGATATATTCACTTACAATTGGTTTTTCGATCTTTTTGTTTGCCGTGTTTGTAACATTGTGGTTTTACTTTTGTAACCGTTATAATGTGCTATATAATCACGAGCAAATGCAACTTTTCCGGTTCGACTTGTTGTATTTTCGTTCATACCTTAACCAACCCGGTGGTTTATGTGGATATTGCGGATCATTCCTTACGCAATTTTATTATTACCCTGTTGCTGGTTCTGTGATCATTGCCGGTGTACTTACTGCAGTTCTTTTACTTTTTTATGATATATGCCGGTCTTGCGGTAACATCAGTCGGTTGTTTTTTATTCCATTTATCCCTGCAGTTTTGTTGATGATGTCTTTCGTGAATATTCTCTTCGATATGTCGTCGGCATTGGGGATCTTGTTTGTATTAGCCGGATTTAGGGCTTATATTGCGTTCAGTTCGTCGGTAAGGAATTATGCCGGTTTTATTCTGTTTACCGCTTTGTACTTCATTACGGGAGGCAATGCTTTGTTATTTACCGTATTGGTGCTTATTTTCGAATTAGCGGATTCACGTTCTTTACATAAAATATTCTCAATATTGTTGTTGCTTGTCTGGTCGGCAGCGCTTCCCTGGCTTGCCTGGCAAATATTCTACACAACGACTGTTCGGGAAGCGTATTTCGCGCTGACTCCGGGAAATTTCAGCTTCCCAACCCTTACTAATCATGCTTTATGGTTCTCATTTCCGGTGTTGTATCTCTTTTGGAGATTGGTTGCCGCCCAACTGAATCAATGGATTCAGAGCCTTGCACCGTGGATAATAATTACGTCTGATTGTCTGTTGGTAGTTGCAGTAACGGCCTTTGGCGTGTATTCAGCGAGCGATCGCAGGGCCGAAATGCTGAACCGGATGACTTACGAGGTTCAACAAGAGAACTGGGGTTCGGTTATGTCGCTCGGTAAGGTTTTTCCAGGCAAGAATCGTTTGGTATGTTATCTCACCAATATTGCCATAGTTGAATCAGGTCAGATGCCCTACCGTATGTTTCACTACAAGCAGATAGGTGTTGCAGGTTTGTTTCTTGATTGGCAATTGACTTATTTTACAATGTGGCACCTTGGCGAAATCTATTATCGTCTTGGGATGGCAGCAGTAGCAGAACACTGCACTTTCGAAGCGTTGGCATCGAGTCCTAAGGGACCGAACGTGCAAACCATGCGCCGTTTGGTAAGTACCAATATTGCTCGTCGCGATTCAGCAACAGCCATCAAATACATCGGATATTTCGGGCGCAGTCTTGCTTATCGCGGCTGGGCGAAAGAGCAACGTGCACATCTTTCATCATCGATGACCGATACCTCCTTTCAGATTTCCAGTACTCCCATTCCACGTCACAACGACAATTTTTTTATGATTTATCATCAGCCCGACTATGTGTTGCTGAAGTTGCTGCAAGCTAACCCTATGCATCAGCTGGCTTTCGAATGCCTGATGGCTTATTTTCTACTGCAAAAGGACCTCGATCAGGTCATATGGTGCATGAACACTTACTTAAGAAATTTTGATTATCAAGGAATACCGGTACACTACGAGGAAGCTTTGATAGTGTATAAAAATTTGATACAAGCAGGCGACGAATTTTACGATCAATACCCTGTCAGTAGAGCTACACGGGATCGTTTTGACGGATACATTCAGGCTTACAAAGCGGCGCAGGGGGGAAGCAGGCGCTATTTCGAACAATTGGAAATACAATTTGGAAATACATATTGGTTTTATGTACATTTCATTGAACCTTCAACATTACAGAAAAAAGATGAACAGAACAGGTATTAGATTTTTTGCAGATAGTTTTGGTGTCATTTTGCTATTCCTGCTCTCCTCCTGTAATCAACCGGTGGGTAACGATTTTTCCAACATACTTCGAGAGGCTAAAATTTATCCGCCTTATCAGGGGACAGTGATTCCGTACAATATAGCCCCGCTGAATTTCATGATCCGCGAAGAAGGCGTGCGTTTTGTCGTTCGTTTTACCGTTGCAGGAAAGGATTCGTTCGATGTTTCATGTAAAGGCAAAGTTTCCATCCCTTTACGGAAATGGGAAAAGCTACTGAACAAGCATCGTGGCGAACAATTGGAAGTAAGTATTATTGCACGGCAAACTACCGGATGGACGCGCTATCGCCCGTTGCGATTCACTATTGCCGCTGAACCTGTTGATCCGTATTTGGTATACCGGTTAATTGAACCGGGGTACGAAGGGTGGGGCTCGATGGGCATTTATCAGCGCTGTGTGGAAAATTTCGATGAAACCCCCGTTATACTAAATAGCCTTACAGACGGGAATTGTATGAACTGTCATTCGTTTTGCAGAGGTAACCCGCAAATGATGCTGTTTCACATGCGACAACAAAATGCCGGTACGCTTTTTGTGAAGGATGGCGTGGTGCGCAAGATCAATACCAAAGCACCCGAAATGATTTCAGCTGGAGTATATCCAAGATGGCATCCCGACGGGCGTTATGTGGCTTTCTCGGTGAACACCACCCGACAGGAATTTCACACGTTCCATACCAACAAAGTGGAAGTTTACGATATGGCTTCGGATTTGGTAGTATTCGATACCGAAACCAACACAGTCTTTACAGATAGTTTGATGTGTTCCGAAAATTCTTTTGAAACATTCCCCGAATGGTCGCCCGACGGAAAATATCTTTACTTTTGCAGCGCTCCGGCGCGACCGATGCCCGATGAGTACGAATCGTTGCGTTATGATCTGTTACGTATTTCATTCGACATTTCTACCAGACGGTTCGGTAATAGGGTAGATACGCTTGTATCATCAACCCGTTCGAAAAAAAGTGTTGCATTGCCAAGAGTTTCGCCAGACAACAAATACATAGTTTTCTGCATGTCCAATTTTGGCACATTTCCTATCTGGCACCGTGAAAATGACCTTTATCTGATGAATTTGGAAACAGCCAAAATAACTAACCTGACAACAATCAACAGTAACCAGAGTGACAGTTATCATTCATGGTCAGCCAATGGTCGATGGTTGGCCTTTGGCAGTCGCCGAATGGATGGTACATACACCCGCCCCTATATCTGTTATTTCGATACGGAAGGTCATGCTTATACGCCATTCCTTTTACCTCAAAAAATCCCCGAACACTACGATTTTTTAACAAAATCGTACAACATTCCCGAATTTATTACCGGAAAAGTTTCGGTTTCGCCAAACGAATTTACTAAAGCTGCAAAAGGAAAGACCGTAGAGGTAGTTTTTAATTCTCATTAACTAACTTCAACTTGTCTTAATTAAGTGGTATTTGCTTTAACAATTTATCAGTATTAACAGCTACTGGAAGGAAAGAAGAGAGACCAAAGAAGGTTTGCGACTTCCTTTGCAGTTCTGTTTGTCCAGTGCTGATTCATTATCTTTGAATAATTGGTTTGAGGATATATCATGGGGGTTGGCACGATGGTTATGAGATGGCTGAAACCGAAAGAAGAATTAAAGGTTTTTCCGTTATTTATTTAATATTTGTATCCTATTTGTATCCCGCAAAAACAAAGCCCCCTTATTATATGCTTAATAAGAAGGCTTATTTGTACCCGGAGGGGGTACAGAAAAAGAACGAGTGTGAGAGCAATCGCGAGCACACTCACTCTTTTTCCTCAAGACCCGCACTCACTCTCACACTGATTTCTTCTTGTTCCTGCTATTCCGATCTGGCAAGCAGTTCGTGTCCAACCAGCCGGAATTTGGCCGGTTCATCGGGTGTTATCACATAGATCGGAGTTCCTTCTTCAAGGCCTTCCCTGATAATGATATGCTTTTCGTTCATTTCACCCAGGACGACAATCTGTTTTGTCTTGTTCTTTTTGTAGACATACGGAATACCGTCGGCGTCGGCATGGACGCATTCGGTGGGTATACTGATTACATCGTCGAAGCTGTCGATGATGATTTTGTTGTAGGTTGTCATTGCAGGTCTGAGATCGGGGTTATTACCGTCGACTTTTATAAGAACCTCGAACATCTTTGATTCGGAGTTACCCAGCTGTTCTCCTATGTTGGCAACATTGAATACCGAACCTGTCCACGACTTGCCCGGAATGGCATCGATTGTTATAACTACTTTTTGACCTGGCACAACTTTGTTGACCTCAATTTCGCTTACATAGGTTTTTGAGATCATCGAAGACAGGTCGGGGAGGGTTGCTATAACCCTGTCGAAGGGATTTACCTGCGAGCCGGCTTTCCTTTTTGTTCCGTTGAACTCTTCCTTATAGATGACCATCCCTGGAGAAGGAGCTGTTATTGTGAACTGTGCAAGGAAGTTCTGGAGGTTATTCACCAGTTCCTGTCCGTCGTCACGCAGTCTCTTTTTGTCCCTTATGTTTGTCAGAGCCCTGGCTTTCTGGAGTTCATAGTTCTTTATCCTCTGTTCAAGTGCCCTGATTTGTTTGTTTAGAGTGATCTCTGCCTGGCGGATGGTTGCCGGCGGCTCATATTTCGATTGCAGCAGGTTTATTTCGGCCTCTTCGACTGCAATTGTCTGGTTTCTGATCGCATCCCTCAGGTTGGTAAGCATTACAGCTGTATCGAGAATAGCCATTTCCAGGTTTGACTGAAGAGTATTCATGTTCTCCAGAGCGGTTTTCAGTGTATTGTCATAATCCGTTCTGTCGAGCTGGGCAATGTAATCACCCTTCCTGACCTCTGTTCCTTCAGCTACTATATCCTGTATTTTGAAGCTGGTGATCCTCATTCCGCCTCTTCCTCCTCGCTGTCCGCCCTGCTGTGATGCCTGCATGATATCGGGTCCCATAATATCGACCGACCTTTCAGCTTCAAGTTCTCCTGCATTTGAAACCGAAATCTCAAAAGGGCCTCTTGTTGCAACGGCATAATTGACAGCGGCTTCCTTGCCCTTTCCCAGCCTGCTGAGGATGACCATTGCAATAATGATCAGTGCTGCCACAATACCGGTGGTGATAATAGTTTTTCTCATTTGAAAAATAATTTGATATTAAAGGTTATAATAACCCGCTTGTCCTGTTTTTTAAGTTCTATTCACGTATTAGACAAATAAGGCACAGGTTTTATTTCGCTTAATGTAAAAAATTAGCGAAGGGCAGGAATTTTAGGGGTCTGGGTATTATCCGGGAAGGGAGGGGGCAAACCAACGGGTTCAGTCTCTGAAACAGTGATAACAGACTAAACCGTCATTACTTCCTTTTCCTTTACGGCCATTACCTTTTCGATTTTTACAGTGAAGTCTCTCACCTTTTCCTGTACTTCTTCGGCGGCATTTTCTTCCGTATCTTCGGGGAGGCCTTCCTTAAGCATTCTTTTAAGTTCATCAAGGGCCCATTTACGGGCAGTCCGGATGCTGATCCTGGCAACTTCTCCCTCGTTTCTCACCTGTTTTACAAGCTGGTGTCTTCTTTCCTCCGTAAGCGGCGGGATGTTAATCCTTATCACCTCACCGTTGTTTACGGGAGTAAGTCCGATGTTGGCAGCTAAAATTGCTTTTTCAATAACGCCGAGCATGTTTTTCTCCCATGCCTGGATAAGAATGGTTTTGGCGTCGGGGGTGTTGATGTTGGAAACCTGGGTAAGGGGTGAGTTTACACCGTAGTAATCAACCGTGATGCCATCGAGCAGAACAGGAGTTGCTCTTCCGGCACGGAGATGTGCAAGTTCATTCTCCAGATGATCGAGAGCCTTTTGCATCCTTTCCGTGGTTTCTTCGAGAATCAGTTCAACTTCTTCGTTCATAGTTCAGCGTGTTGTTTTTATTTGCCGGTTATTCAAAGGAGTAAAGTAAAATCAAAAATAGTAAAAATTACATGAATGGAATAACTCTTTCAGTTGCTTATAAGAGTTCCGGTTCGTGTTCCGGTGACAACCTTCAGCAGGTTCCCCTTCCTGTTCATGTCGAACACGATAACAGGCATATTGTTTTCGCGGCACATTGTAAATGCCGTTGAATCCATTACCTTAAGCCGGCGTTCGATGGCTTCTGCGAAAGTGAGTGTGTCAAATTTCGTGGCATCAGGATTTTTTTCCGGATCATCGGTATATACTCCGTCGACCCTGGTGCCTTTCAGAAGTATATCGGCGCCAGTCTCCACTGCCCTGAGAGCAGCAGCAGTGTCGGTTGTGAAGAAGGGGTTTCCGGTTCCGCCCGAGAGTATGCAGATGGTTCCTTTTGACAGTTCATCCGTCACCCTGTCTCTTGAATAAAGTTCTCCCACTGGTTCCATTCTGATGGCTGTAAATACTTTTGCCCTGGCTCCCGATGTGCGGATTGCACTTTCGAGTGCCAGGCTGTTGATGACTGTGGCAAGCATTCCCATCTGGTCGCCTTTTACCCGGTCGACACCCGATCGGGTTCCGCTGAGGCCCCTGAAAATATTGCCGCCCCCGATAACGATGGCGACCTCGCAGCCCAATCCGGCTATTTCCGTCACCTGGCCGGCATATTCTTCAAGAACCCTGCTGTTTATTCCCTGACCCTCTTCGCCGGCAAGCGATTCGCCGCTGAGTTTAAGTAAGATTCTGTTGTACTTCATAATAAAATGATTGGTGAAAACAACCTTAGTCCGGCAGGCTTACGTCCGGCAGGAGACGAATATAGCAAAAAAAATGGCGCCAGTTGGCGCCACTCTTATATTGAAAAATGAACTTACAATTACTGATTGAGGTTGTAACGTTTGAAAGAGGTAACTTTCAGCTGCTTATCAACCGATTCAAGGTACTGCCTGATGGTCATTTTGTTGTCTTTGATGTATTCCTGGTTGAGCAGAGTGCTTTCCTTGTAGAATTTTGAGAGTTTTCCCTGAGCTATCCTGTCGTACATCTCTTCAGGTTTTCCTTCGCGTTTAGCCTGTTCCCTGCCTATTTCAAGTTCCTGTTCGATTACTCTGGCCGGAACATCATCCTTGTCGATTGCAACCGGGTTCATTGCAGCGATCTGCATCACAACATCCTTGTACACCTGTGCATCGAGGCCGGCTTTTGTGAATCCGGCGAGAGATGAGAGTTTGTTTCCGGGATGGATATAAGCCTGTACATAAGGAGCCTCAACTTTTTCATAGTAGGCAAGTTCAAGTTTCTCGCCTATAATCCCCATGTATTCGGTTACCTTACTGCCGGCAGTTGAGTTTTCGAGAGGCAGCGCCTTAAGGGCTTCGAGGTCAGCAGGTTTTTTAGTGATAGCAAGGTCAAGTATCTTACTGGCCAGTGCTATGAAATCCTCGTTCTTTGCAACAAAGTCGGTTTCGCTGTTGAGAACTATCATGGCGCCCATGGTTGAATCAGAGCTGGCTTTTGCCAGTACGACTCCCTCGGTTGAATCCCTGTCGGCTCTTTTGCTTGCAACAGCCTGTCCTTTTTTCCTTATTATTTCAACAGCCTTTTCGAAATCTCCATTTGATTCTTCAAGAGCTTTTTTGCAGTCCATCATGCCGGCCAGGGTCATTCTCCTCAGCCTTGCAACATCTGCAGAACTTATATTAGCCATTATTTTGTTTGCTTTTAAATGTTAAAACTGAACCATTATTCTGCACTCTCCTCGGCTTCGGCGACGATATCATCATCCTCAGTCAATTCTTCCTCATCAGCCTCGACTTCTTCATCCTCTTCAGCGACGAGTGCTTCTATAACTGATTCGGGAAGGTCTTTGGTTGCAAGTTCTTTCCTCATGAATTTCTTGTCTTTCTGTGCCGGTTCCTTGTCTTTTTCAAGTTTTCTTTCATTGAGACCTTCTTCAATTGCATCGCAGAGAAGTCCTATGATGAGTGAAATTGATTTTGCAGCGTCGTCGTTTGCAGGAATCGGAAATTCAATATCTGAGGGGTCGGAGTTAGTGTCAACCATTGCAAAAACAGGGATACCAAGTCTTTTTGCCTCTCTTACAGCGATGCGTTCCTTGCAGACGTCAACTATGAAGAGTGCCGAGGGAAGACGGGTAAGATCAACGATGCTTCCAAGGTTCTTTTCCAGTTTGGCTCTCTGGCGTGTCACCTGAAGTTTCTCACGTTTTGACAGGTTGGTGAAAGTTCCGTCAGTAGCCATCTTGTCTATGTTTCCCATCTTCTTCACAGCCTTGCGGATAGTGGGGAAGTTGGTAAGCATGCCGCCCGGCCAGCGTTCGGTTACGTATGGCATGTTAACCTTTTTCACTTTTTCGGAGACTATTTCCTTAGCCTGTTTCTTTGTAGCTACAAAGAGGATCTTTTTGCCCGATCTGGCAATCTGTTTGATGGCTGAGGCAGCCTCGTCAATTTTTACAACTGTCTTCTCAAGGTCGATAATGTGAATACCGTTGCGCTCCATGAAGATATAAGGAGCCATTGCGGGATTCCATTTTCTCTTGAGATGTCCGAAGTGACAACCTGCGTCAAGCAGTTCCTGGAAATTTGTTCTTGGCATTTTCTTGTTTTTTAAGTTTACATTCTGTTTGATCAATTACAGGGTAGCCCCGGTTCGCGGGAGTCTCTGCAATTTAGATACTAAACCTGCATCTATGTTGATTGATAAGATCAATTCCTAGCGTTTGCTGAACTGGAATCTTCTGCGTGCTTTCGGCTGGCCCGGTTTCTTCCTTTCAACCTCGCGTGGATCGCGGGTGACAAATCCGTTTGCCTTGAGCACCGATTTGCTTTCGGCGTCAACCTTAATAAGAGCCCTGGTGATCCCGAGCCTGAGAGCTTCGGCCTGGCCTTTCACTCCGCCTCCGTCGAGATTGACGTTGATGTCGTATTTATCGATTGCGTTGAGTGCAACGAGCGGCTGTGTTACCACATACTGCAATGTCTCAGCGCCAAAGTATTCCTTGTAATCCCTGTCGTTAACCGTAATTTTTCCCTTGCCATCACTTAATATAACTCTGGCAACGGCTGCTTTCCTTCTTCCAAGTGCATTAATTGGCTCCATATTCGTTCCTTAGTGTATTATAATTCTAATTTTCTGGGCTTCTGGGCTTCGTGCGGATGCGACGGCCCTGCGTATACGTGCATGTTCTTGTATAAAGCGCTTCCAAGCCTGTTTTTCGGGAGCATTCCTTTAACAGCCTCTTCGATAAGGCTTATCGGTTTTTTCCTGAGCATGTCCTTTGCCTTGGTGATCCTCTGTCCTCCGGGAAATCCTGTATGGCGGATATACTCCTTGTTGTCCATCTTGGTCCCGGAAAGGGTTACTTTTTCAGCATTGATGACCACGACATTATCGCCGCAATCAACATGAGGCGTGAAATTTGTCTTGTGCTTCCCTCTGAGAGTCGAAGCAACTACGGTTGCCAGACGTCCGAGAGTAGCTCCTTCAGCGTCAACGATAACCCACTCCTTGTTGACGGTATCCTTGTTCGCCGAAATAGTTTTGTAACTTAAGGTGTTCACTTTTAAACTGTTTTATTGTTGAAACACTTGAATATTATGCAAAAAACCCTTTTTTGGGACTGCAAAAATACGACATATTTCCTAAAAAAAAAGAATATTGAACAGAATTTTTGTGTACTGCCCCGGCAGCGCTATTTTTGCGTATGTCTTTAACGAACAGGAGAAGCTGGAACATGTCCGGATCAGGGGTACTGAAACTGGGAAGGGATTTCTACACGGCCGATGTGCTTGAGGTAGCCCCGGCGCTGCTGGGTAAGACTCTGGTAATTAAGCATCCGGACAGTGTCATGAAAAGATTCACAATAACCGAAACCGAGGCTTACAGCGGGTCCGGAGACAAGGCCTGCCATGCTTCAAAGGGGAGGACTCCCAGGACAGAAGTCATGTTCCATGAAGGGGGGAGGCTCTACGTGTACTTTGTTTACGGGATGTACTGGATGCTTAATGTTGTAACCGGAAAGGAGAACGATCCTCAGGCTGTACTTATCAGGGGTCTGGAAAACTGTGCCGGGCCGGGCAGGGTTGCAAGGCTTCTGGGTATCGACAGGTCGTTTTACGGAGAGGATCTCGCGGTCTCTGACAGAATATGGATTGAGGATCACGGGCTGAAGCCGCCTTACAGCACAGGTCCGAGGGTCGGGATAGACTATGCCGGCGACTACTGGAAAGATGTTCCATGGAGATTTTTTACTACAGATTCCGGTACCGGGGTCTGAAGTTAACTGATGGGTCAGTGCCGTTTGAGTGAAGCAAGTTTTATAAGCTCATCTATCCTCAGGTGGAGGGTGAGGGCATTATCAAACCTCTTAAGGTCAGTATCGTACCATCCATCGAAACCGAGAAAGAACTCCAGCAGGTCGTTGTATGGTATTATGACATTCAGGGAGCCTGTTATGAGGTTCCTGGGTGAAACCACGACGTTGTCGAGGTGGTCTGACACCGAGCCGAAAATGAAATTACCTTCGGGAGCATAGTAGTTTTCCGAGTTCCAGTAACCTGCCCTGAATTCTGCGTGACGGAACGAACAGAACATAAGCGCCCACAGAGCGTGGCCGTCTTTAATCCCCGAAGCGGCATTATCCCTCATGGAGCTTCCGTAGAAAGCAAGCCCTTCCAGGCCTGCAGTAACCTTCGTGCCGGAGCCGGCATCAGTCATCACTTTTACTCCGGCCGCCAGATTCATGAATGTCTCAACAGGTTCCGGATAATCGCTTATCTGTCCGCCGTAGTGCCTGAAAAGTATCTGTACGGGTAATTCGAATCTTATCCGGGATGATTCATCAGTCGGGGTGTACCTGAACGATTCGCCTGCGGTGAAAATCTCTCTTTCATTGTCACCCCTGAAGATATAATTCTCCCAGCTGACCCAGGTGTCGCTGAAAACTCTTTCTCCTTCCGTAAGGAACTGCAATCCGTCCTCAGAGAAGGCTTTGTAGGTTTTTTCAATGCTGAAATGAGGGTCGAACATCCTGTGGGTGTCGCTTCCTGGCAGCGAGCCTAATGTGAACCTTGTTTTTTCGGAGAAGAACCATGTTGTCGAGAACAGCGGTTTTGCCGCCGAAAATCCGTTTATCCCCGGGTAGCGTAGAAGGTGGGCGCCGAGCCGCAGTTCGGCTTTCTGTACTGGGCGATAAACAAGTTCGGGCTGAATGAACCAGCCGATAAGTGTATAGCCTTCGGTTACAGGATTTGAATACTCATTGTTGCGAATGAAGCTGATGTTTCTGAAATTGAGGTAAAGATCACCTTCGGTAATCGTAAGGCCGTTGTATTCCTGAGCCGGGGAGTCAATTGCGGCAAGCCCCAGAATGAGTGCAATTATCCCTTTATAGTTCATAGGATGTGGATCTGCAGGGCAAATGTAACAAAATAAGTTTCAAGTTAAAAAGTAGTTAAATAGATCCGTGTTTATGCACAAGTGATAATTTTTTGCGTTCTTTGTTCCTGTAAAGAAAAAAAAGCATCGTT
>JAVEXG010000156.1:0-7589 GCA_034004115.1 Bacteroidales bacterium
TCATATAAGGTGTTTTTAATGATTTAAATAAAGAAATCCTTCAACCAACCGTTGAAGGATTTCAATTCCTTTAGGCAATAAGAGCAACAACAACGGCAAAGAGAGCAACTCCTTCAATAAGAGCTGCAGAAATAATCATTGCCAACTGAATTTTTGTTGCAGCTTCAGGCTGCCGGGCTATCGCTTCCATAGCCGATCCGCCGATCCTTCCGATACCGAGACCTGCTCCGATAACTGCGAGCCCTGCTCCGATTGCTGCCAATGTACCTGTCATAACTTTAACTTTTAATTATACAATAACTATCAATGATGTTCCTCCACCACTGCCATTCCAATAAACAGGGCCGACAGCAGAGTAAAAACATATGCCTGAAGGAATGCCACCAGAAGTTCGAGGCAATCCATGAATATCACGAATAAGATTGAAACCGGAGCAACAAACAGCGACTTGAATATAAAGATCAGGGAAACAAGGCTGAGGACTATTATATGACCGGCTGTAATGTTTGCAAACAATCGGACCATCAGTGCAAACGGCTTTGAAATCATACCAATAAGCTCAACCGGAATCATAATCGGAAGAAGCCAGACCGGCACCCCTGGTGCCGCGAAGATATGCTTCCAGTAGGTTTTGTTGCCGTTCAGCTGAATCATGAAAAATGTGAAGAGCGCCAGAACCAATGTAATGGCTATGTTGCCTGTGACGTTGGCACCAAAGGGAGGCGGAAAAGGAATCAGCCCCATCACGTTGTTTATGAGAATAAAGATGAAAACTGAAAGCAGGTAGGGCATGAATTTCCCGGCTTTCTTCTCTCCTATATTCGGTATGGCAATATCATCCCTGACAAAAAGAACAATGGGTTCAAGAAAACCCTGAATACCTTTGGGGTGGCTAATTCCGGTCTTTTTATACGACCGTGCAAGGGCCAGGAATAGCCAAAGCCCAATCAGAGCGGCAGCCATCATCCCCAGAACCGTTTTTGTTATCGAAAAGTCGATGGGCATGTTGTCCATGTCAACCGTACCGTCTGACTTTACCTTTACTATCCTTCCTTCAAGATCGCCCTCTTCCTCCAGACGAAATCCGTTATATTCATGACCGTGGGCAAGTTTTTTTGATGAAAACACATGCAATCCGCTGCCTTTTGAATAAAGAATCACAGGAAGATACAGAGCAACAGATTCTCCGTTTTTCTTCGTCATGATATGCCATTCGTGAGAATCGGAGATATGCTCAAGAATGAATGAACTTGCGTCGAATTCCTCTTCTGCTTCTCCTCCGGAATGTGTTTCCTGGCTCAGGGCAGGAAACCCAAAAACGGTCAGAAAGATCAAAAGAAGTCCCGTAAAATATATCCTTTTCAAATCGATTTTGATTTTATAAAGATTTGGTTTTTAGGGTGTTAAACATGGTAAACGTAGTGAACACCGTGAACGGTAAATATAATACAAAAAACAAAAACAAAGCGGTATAAGAGGTTTTTTTGGCAATAAAGAACCAAACCAGCGCAAGCACCAGCTCGAGCAGCAGCTTAAGACTAATGGCCACAAGGATATGCATCGTCCTGGCCGCCTGATCCTTTTTCAGTCCCGTAAAGAATACTACCATTATCACAACCGAGATGAAAGTGAAAGAGAGAGCCGGAACAGCCAGTTCGCCGAATGGGAAGGAAATCCCTGACAGGTACCTGACGGCATACCCTGCAATAAAAACCACTGCATCCAGGAGCAGCAGCCAGACAAACCACTTTCTGAAGTCCTTCAAGATTAAAGGGTTATTTTTTAATGAAATCCCTGAGGGAAGTGTAAATAGCGGCAAAAACACCAAGAAGTGACAGAACAATTGTAAAAATCGGGGTTTCAAGCTTAAGCACCTTATCCAGTTTTACTCCGCCCCATGTTGTGACCAGGATGATGGCCAACATCTGAAAGGCCATCCCGGAGTACTTTGCAAAGTTATACAGCCCGTCACTTACCGGTTTTTTCTCCGGCTCTTTCTGATTCTTTTTCTTTGGCGAAGCTTGCTGGTTCATTAATTTCGCTTTCACTCATTTTGCAGTTTCCGGTGAATTTTGCTCCCGGTTCAATTGAAAGCTTAAAAGTAAGAATTTCCCCGGTAATTTTCGAATCAGCTTTAAGAGTCAGCAACTGACTAACGGATATCTTACCGTCAACCGAACCGGATACTTCCGAGTTTTTGCAATATACTTCTCCCTTCACCTTACCTGTAGGGCCAATAACAACTTTGCCCTTTGTCGTAAGGTTGCCGGACAGAAACCCGTCTATCCTTATGTCGCCGTTCGACTTAATGTCACCCGTGATTTCGGTTCCGTTACTTATCAGATTTACCGCGTTATTCTCCGGTTCGTTGAATTTTGCCATTTTTTATCAGGATTACACTTACAAACATAATAACTCACAAATATAAAAACTATTGCAGGCAAAAATAATTTTGGGGAAATAACACTTATACTGTCCTGCTTTGTGCGGTTTTATGAACCCAAAAGAGTAACCAGCAGACATCTATAATGTAAAGTTTTAATGAAAAATTGGGTGTCTCGACCTGTGTTTTTTGGATGTATGTTCGCAGTGGCATTGGCAGTAACCGGGATCTCCAGCCTTGAGGGCTGGCCTTCCAGTAGCCCGGGTCTCACCCCGGGGTAGGGGCAATAATACCAATCCAACCCCGGAGGGGTGGCCTTCAATTTTTACATGTAATTGGAAGTCAACCCCTCCAGGGTTGTACATAGTAGGTGACGCTCTTTACCCGGGGCGAGACCCGGGCTACTGGAAGTCGACACCCCAGGTGTCGGAATAGGTTGAATTAATGTTTGGCACGGTAGAAGGTCCTGGAGATATTAAACTCATCTTTACTTTGGGTGTCTTCCGCACAAAACAGGAAATAACGCTTCCACTGTGAAAGGTTCCCTGAAAATAACAACAAATATATATTGAATCTTACTCAGGGTCGTAGCCCCATTTGAGATACACCGATCCCCAGGTGAAGCCTCCTCCGAAGGCTGCCAGAATGATCTTATCCCCTTTTTTGAGTTTTTTCTCATACTCCCAAAGGCAAAGAGGAATTGTAGCTGCGGTTGTATTTCCGTAATTCTCAATGTTTACCATTACCTTTTCCGGGGGAAGCCCCATTCTTCTTCCTGTGGCATCGATTATCCTCAGGTTGGCCTGGTGAGGGACCAGCCAGGCGATATCTTCCGATTTGAGCTTGTTCCTTACCATTATTTCTGCAGCTACATCGGCCATTTTAACCACTGCAAACTTAAATACGCTCTGCCCCTCCTGGTAAATAAAATGTTCCCCGGCATCAACGGTTTCATGAGAGGCCGGCTTTACCGATCCACCTGCTTTCATGTGGAGATATTTCCTCCCTGATCCGTCGGTGTGGAGGATGTAATCCATTATTCCATAATCCTCTTTTGTAGGTTCAAGCAGGACTGCCCCTGCTGCGTCGCCGAAGAGCGGACAGGTGGTGCGGTCGGTGTAATCAGTAATGGATGACATTTTATCTGCTCCCACCACAACGACTTTTTTGAACTTTCCGGTAAATATATATGCTGATGCCGTCTGCAGTGCAAAGAGAAATCCTGAACAGGCAGCGCCGAGATCAAAACTGAATGCATTTTTTATACCGACCTTGTCGGAGATAATATTAGCAGTTGCAGGGAAGGCCATATCGGGTGTAATTGTGGCGCAGATCAGCAGATCGACTTCATCGGGCGAGGTTCCTGTCTTTTCAAGCAATCCCCTCACTGCATGTTCGGCAAGATCCGAAGTGCCAAGACCTTCCCCTTTAAGAATCCGTCTTTCCTTTATCCCGACTCTCTGCATGATCCATTCATCCGAAGTATCGACCATCTTCGAGAGTTCCAGATTCGTCAGCCTGTATTCCGGAACCCATGCATGGATGCCGGTTATGACAGCTCTGATTTTCCCCATAATATTCAGATTGCTTCTATTATCTTCTTAGCAAGATTTGCATTTACAACAGCCCGTGTCTGAAGAATCATGTTCATAATGGCCTTTCGCTTCGAAATGCCGTGGCCAATAACAACATTGGCGTTTATCCCCACAATCGGAGTTCCTCCTATATTCTCAAAATTCATCCGTTCGAAAAACGGGTGGACAACATTTATTTTTCTTGATAACATATAAATGGCTTCAGCCTGCTTCAGGACAATATTGCCTATAAAACCGTCGCAGACAACCACATCTGTTATGTCCTCATGGAACAGCGAGTGCCCTTCAATATTACCGGCAAAATTCAGCCCGGGATGTTCCTTCATGAGCTCATAGGCTGCTTTCACGGCTGCTGTACCCTTTGTTTCTTCACGACCGATATTAAGGAGACCCACACTGGGCTCGGGAATTGACAAAACAAATTTGGCATAAAGGCTCCCAAGGATGCCGTACTGCAGAAGGACATCGGGCTTGCTGTCGGGATTGAGTCCCACATCGAGCATAACCGAGTCGCGTCCGTCGACACATGGCAGCATTGTTGCAAGGGCAGGCCTGAAAACACCCGGAATCACATTCACGGTGTAACTTGCACCTACAAGCATGGCACCGGTATTCCCTGCACTGCAGAAACCGTCAAGCTCCCCGCTCTTCAGCATCCTGAAACCGACAGCTATGCTTGAGTCCTTTTTCTGCGAAAATGCACGTGCAGGATGATCGCCCATTTCAATAACCTCGGTGGTCGGAACGATCTTCAGCCGCTGAGATGATACATTCATCCCGCCAAGCTTTTCAACTATGGCTTTTTCATCACCCAGGAGTACCAGGGTATCAGCGGCAGAAAGGTACTCAAGAGAATCTGCCACACCCTCCACCACAGCGTAAGGTGCGTAATCTCCGCCCATGATATCTACGCCGATATTCATAGCTAATCAGGTTTGATTATGAAAATCAGGCAGTTGCCTTTTTCTCAATAGCCAGCTTGCCTCTGTAGAATCCGCATTCAGGACATACCCTGTGATACTGAACCGAAGATCCGCAGTTGGAGCAAACGGCCGTTGTGGGGGCAGTTGCTTTGTAGTGAGTCCTGCGCTTATCTCTCCTGGTCTTCGAATGTTTGTGTTTGGGATGTGCCATTTTAATCTTTTTTAATTGTCATTCATTAATTTCCTTAATTCGTCCCATCCGGGATTTTCTCCTGCTTCGTCATCAATAAGATGTTCCCTGAGCTTGTCAAGCATCACGGGATCACAAGTGCTGTTTCCGTCCGCATCGTCGGGATGCGTTCTCCGGATCGGAAGCGCAAGATGTATATATTCATAGATATACTGCTTCAGATCCAGCTCGTTTTCATCATGGGGAAGGATAATCATATCAGGATCGCTGTCATCTCTCTCAATGCCGTACCTGACAAATAAGCGGTTGGTGAAGCTGACCGGGTGATCGAACATACCCAGGCACCTGTCGCAACTGATCCTTACCTTTCCGGCGATAGTGAACATAATATCCGCATGCGTTGAATCCCTTTCTACATCAACGACTGCTTCAAGCTCGCCTTCCTTAATCTCAGATTCCTCAAACAGGTCAAAAAACGCTTTGTTAATCTCAAATTCATAAACACTATGCCCGCTCCTGCTCCCCCCGACCGGTACTGTAAAATTACGAAGCATCTGTGTGAAATTTGGTGTGCAAAAATATAAATCCTTATCCAATTAAAAAAATTATGAACAAAAAAGTAACACCACGCATCTTTAAAGAGCATCTGCCGGTAATTTCCCGCAGTTTACCGATTTTCTGTGGTGCATGCTTTATTGTAAATGTATTTTTGACTCAGAAAACAATTAATGCCATGACACACAAGGATCACTTTCCAAAAAGAGACAAGGAACTTCATCCGCAAATAGGCTTCGGATTGTTCCTGATAACCCTCGGCCTGGCAATGCTTGTCGCCACAAATGATCTGCTCGGACTGGGAGGCGTGAGGGAATACTTCACCTGGGAAACCGTGCTGGTGTTTATCGGTGTCCTGCTTCTCCTGAACCTCCAGTTCGGGGGCGGCCTGGTACTGATAGCAATCGGATCATGGTTCTTTATCGAAAACAGGGATTACCAGATCCCTGAACTTGTAAGAACCATCTACTGGCCATCACTGATAATACTTATCGGGATATCCTTTATAATATCATCTATATTCAAAAGAAACCGAAAACAATTATAACTTTATAATCTGCAACAAAATGGAAACAATGGATGACTTCAGGAACGACGGTGATAAGCTCAACGAAGGCGGCACACAGATGCAGCCAAACCGTCATAACCTCAACAACAGGGTAATTATTGGTGTCATAATGGTCCTTGCCGGACTTTTCCTGGTGATCAGGAATACGGGATTTTTTCCCGATTTCATCGATAATGTAATATTCAGCTGGCCGATGCTCCTGATTACAATCGGTCTCGTGATGACACTCGGTGCCACTGAGAAAACAGCCGGAATTATTGTTATGGCCGTGGGAGGCTTTTTTATGATCCCCCTGATATTCAGGGAAACATTCCACATGTATAACATGTTCTGGCCTTCAATATTCATAATAGTCGGAATAATCTTCATAGTATCCCGCCGCGGAAGCTGGAGCCACTCAATATCGGGCCAGAAAGGCGCATCCGGGGATGATTTCGTCGACTATGTTTCAGTGTTCGGAGGCGGAGAAAGGCAGATCGTCTCCCAGAATTTCACGGGAGGAAAAATAACAGCCGTATTCGGCGGTATCGAACTCGACCTGACACGCGCTGCACTTGCCCCCGGAGTCTCGGTAATTGAAATAGCCTGCGTTTTCGGCGGAGCTACGTTGATAGTCCCCGACGACTGGAATGTAACCCTCGAAGTCACCCCTGTCCTGGGAGGCTTCACCGATTCGCGCAAACTCCGGCCCGGCAGGATGGTCGATCCGAACAAACACCTGATATTACGTGGTGCCGTGGTATTCGGCGGAGGCGAGATAAAAAGCTATTGAAACACCTGCACTGAATGAAGCATCCTATATTAAATAACCGGACAAGATTTGTAATATGGTGGCTGGCCTGGCTGTTAATAACAGCCGGCCAGCTGCTGCTTTATTACTTTGCCTATGGAAGCTTCTCCAGGGCAGCAATCCCCGACGGCATTGTATCCCTTGTAATCTACGCCGGAATTGGCCTGTCACTCTGGTACCCCTTCAAATTCTTCAATGCCAGCGGCAGTAAAAACATGCAGGTGATCGGCAACTTCATACTGAGCGGCGTGACATCGGTGACACTGTGGATCCTTATCAACAAATACCTCATTTCCGTTATACTGCCTACGGGGAACGATTACAAGGCTTACTGGGATGCCACTTTCCCTTACAGGATAGGAACAGGAGTATTCATTTTCGGTATTATAATCCTCGTTTATTACCTCTTCGAAAGCCTTCAGAACCTTTCTGAAAAGAAAGCCCGTGAAGCAAAACTTGAAAGCCTGGTCAAAGAAACGGAACTGAAAATGCTGAGATCGCAGATTAATCCGCATTTCCTCTTTAACAGCCTGAACTCCGTCAGTTCACTCACAATAACCAATCCCGACAAGGCAAGGGATATGG
>JAVEXG010000157.1:0-7451 GCA_034004115.1 Bacteroidales bacterium
ATCAGGCAAAAGTGTTTACAAGTACCTCAAACGGGCCCGATGGGGCAAGCCTGGGATTTGTTAATCATGATGTTTTGAATTCGGATGTACCTGATGAACACATGAACGGCTATGGCGGGGAGAACCGATTCTGGCTGGGACCTGAGGGCGGACAGTATTCCATTTTTTTTGAACCCGGAAGTGAACAGGTATTCAATAACTGGCATACTCCGAAAGCAATCGATGTTGAACCCTGGGATGTAAAAGAAGCATTATCCACAGAAGTTTCCCTGGCAAAAGATATGGAACTGCTTAACTACCAGGGAAATATCTTGATGATTTCGGCAGACAGGAAAATCAAGCTTCTGTCCTCCGGCCAGGTTGAACAGGAACTCGAAGTTCAGTTACCGGAAGCGATAAATGTAGTGGCATATTCCACAATCAACAAAATCACCAATCTCAACGATTATAAATGGGACGAAAAGACGGGAACCGTTTGCATCTGGATGCTTGATATGTTCAATCCTTCCGACTCGGCTGTAACTGTTGTTCCTTATAAGGAAGGTGATGAAAAAGAACTGGGAATTATTGCCACAACCGGTTATTTCGGGGAGATACCTTCCGACAGAATCCGGTATGAGAACGGAATACTCTGCCTTAAAACGGATGGAAAATACCGCAGTAAATTAGGAATGAGTGCCGGACGCACAAAAGCGATTGCCGGAAATTATGATCCCATTTGCAAACGCCTGACAATTATTACTTTCGATGCAGATCCAACGGCTATATATCTGAATCAGGCATGGAATCCGGACTCAGATCCGCTGGAAGGCGATGCTTTAAATGCGTATAACGACGGGCCATTGGAAGACGGGAGTATTATGGGGCCGTTCCTTGAACTTGAAAGTTGTTCGCCTGCGGCATTCCTGAAACCTGGTGAATCACTGTCGCACAGGCATAACGTATTTCATTTTACAGGCGGAGAAGCCTCATTATCTCCAATTTGCGAAAAATTGCTTGGAGTGAGCCTGGAAAAAGTAAAGAGTATTTTTTAATCTTGTACCACCGGAGTGCGAAGGTTTAGAATCAGAAGTCCCTTACAACCAAAACCTCTCTGCGACGCCCAATCCGAACAAAGCAAAATCATATTTGACAGGATCTTCCGGATCAAAACTCCTCAAAACTCCATCCAGTTCGGCAACTGCCTTCGCATCGTTTTGTTTGCGTTTTAAAAGGCCAAGCTTTCTGGCTACATTTCCTGAGTGCACATCAAGCGGGCATGATAAAATTGATGGAGATATTGAATCCCATATGCCAAAGTCAACACCTCTGTTATCCTTCCGGATCATCCATCTCAGATACATATTTATTTTTTTCGCCGCTGAGCCCTTGAACGGATCTGAAACATGCCTTTCGGTTCTTTTTTCGTGGGGCAGCTCAAAGAATATTTTATGCAATTCATGTATTGCTGGCTGAAGCGAATCGGATGTTTTACAGGTTTCAAAGATTTTCTCCAGCCCTCCCCTGTCCCTGTAAATATGCCGGAGAGCCTGAAGAAAATAAGCAAGATCGACAGCATTGAATGTCCTGTGAACGAACCTTACGGCCGAATCGAGCTCGCAGTCACTCGAGTTCACTATGAATTCAAAGGGTGAATCCTCGAGGATCTCCATCATCCTTACCGAACTTCTCAGGATCATCTTGCGGTTTCCCCATGCGATTGTAGCTGCAAGGAATCCGGCTATTTCAATATCGCCTTTTCCGGTATACCTATGCGGAATACTTACAGGATCGAGCTCAATAAAGGCTGGCCGGTTATACAGTTCAACCTTTTCATCAAGAAATTCCTTTAGCTCTTCCCTTGTCAAAGGCATTGATGACATATAATTCATTCGTTAAAAAAAATATCGTTTTGGGTAATATAATTGTCGTAAAACAATAACCGGGATATCGTTTTACGATAAATATTCGTGTGTTTTAAAGCGGCATTCGGTGCCGCGGCTTGCAGTATGCGGTAAAACCTGTGCCGTGAGTCATGTGTCTTGTGCCGTGCGCCGTGCGCCCTGCGCCCTGAGCCTTCTCGTCTACATCGGACTGATCACAAACCCAAACCTGAAACTCTTCTCCTTAAGCTGGTACTCCTCATGAACCCTTGGCGACCAGCTGTCGTCACCCCCAAGTCCCATCTGCTTCAGATCGATGTTTATGTAGGTCTTGTCGCCGCGGTACAGCCTCTTTGAGGGCTTCGCCATATTCATCGCCTGCTGTGAATAGTTCTGCACATTAACCTCCATCAACGGTGTAGCTGTGATCTTCAGCCCGGTTGCAGCATCATCCGTAATTTTTAACCAGCGGACATCGGTTTTATTTCCATTCTCCTGATGCATCACGTACGGGAAGTACTGGTCCGAAACTGCTCCCGACCAGAGCCCCACATGGGCGCTTTCCTTCCTGTCCTGATAGCTCTCGAACGGGCCTCTTCCATACCATTTAATATAATCATACGATGCAGGCATAGCAAACTGCATTCCTACCCGTGCAAGCGGAGGGAATCCGTCGGAGAGATTCAGATCCATCGTGAAAACAATACTTCCGTCGGTCCTGAAAGTGTAGCTCCCGGTGAAATCCATGGTTCTTTCCCCAATAAAAACGAGGTCTGAAGCCACATCCATCACTACATCACCGTTGTCCTGTGTACTGAAGGTGAGGTTCCTTACCTTTATACTGTAGCGGTCGAGCCCTGCTTTCCTCCATCTTGCTGCAAATCCGCCGTTTCCTCCTCCTTCATCATTGTCGGTCGGCACCCTCCAGAAACAGGGCTGCAGGGGATCAGAGACCAGCTCCGAACCTCTGAATACATAGGAAATTATCGATCCTGTTGATTTGTCGACACTTATTGATATTCCTTTTCCCTTAATTGTAACTATATCCCCTTCAGTAACCTGAAGCGGTTTACCTGAAACGCCTGCAGTCGGAATCTCAGGTGTCTGACCTTTGAGAAGTATCTGCTCCGATGCAATATCAAATCCTTTGGCAGCATAAGGCAGATCGGCCTTTATTCGGAACACGAGATTCAGAAAATACTCGCCTTCCTGTTGAAGCAGATCACCGCTGAGCGGTATTGTGAGCTCAGCAGAGTCCTGCGGATTGACATTCAGTTCTTCTACCGAACCTGAATGGACAGGATAGCCGTTGCGAATCACCTCCCAGTCCATTCTGACATTCTTCAGATCGGTGAAGAAGTTCAGGTTATTTATTCGCAGCTTCCCGGCAGATAGTTCCCTCACACGGATGTTCTGGATTATTTTTTTAAATTCATGGGTTTCGGGCTGTGGAATCCTGTCAGGACTGATAAGACCGTCGTTTACATTTGCACCGTCAATGTAATTGACAATATTCCAGTAACCGTCGCCGGTGCCGTCCGATCTCAGGCCCTGGTCGACCCAGTCCCAGTTGAAGCCGCCCTGAAGCCGCGGATACTTGTAGAAAAGATCCCAGTATTTTTTGAAGTTGCCAAGGCTGTTACCCATTGTATGGGCATATTCGCATATGATGACGGGCCTTGACGGATCCTGGTTCATAAGAGAGACAATATCGTTGAGGGTCGGGTACATTGTTGAAATGATATCGTACCTCGAAAGCACATTGGCGTAGGCCGGCGTTTTACTTTCATAATGGATAGGGCGTGCCGGATCGAGCGCTTTCATAGCTTTGTACATCGCATCAAAATTGGCTCCCCATCCGGTTTCGTTTCCCATCGACCAGCTGAATATTGAGGGATGATTCCTGTCGCGCAGCACCATCGACACCCCGCGGTCGATCCATGCAGCCTTCCATTCCGGCTTCTCGGCAATATAGTATCTGCGATTGGCCCAGAGATCATGGCTCTCGATGTTTGCTTCATCCATTACATACAGCCCGTATTCATCACAAAGTGAATACCACTCCGGATCGTTCGGGTAATGGCTGGTGCGGACGGCATTGATATTCATCCTTTTCATCAGGACGATGTCGCGTATCATCGATTCGCGCGTAAGAGCCCTTCCCCTGTCGGGATCGAATTCATGACGGTTGGTCCCCTTGATATCGATTGCTTTACCATTGAAAAGGAGCTGTCCGTTCCTGATCTCCACTTCACGGAATCCTATCCTCGACGATATAACCTCCAGAACCTCGCCCGTCGAAGAAAGCAGCTCCATGGTCAGTGTATACAGATTGGGTGTTTCGGCCGTCCATTTCAAAGGGTCCCTTACCAGCTCATCCATTTTTACAAGAGTCTCCTTCCTCGCACCTACTGACCCGACTTTCATAACTTTTTCTATGACCGGCTTTGATGATGCATCGCTAAGCGACATTTTCAGCGTAAGGTTCCTTGCAGATTCGGCGGCATAGTTCCTCACTGATACCTTAAGGTTAAATGTTGCATCCTTATATTGCCCGTCAAGGTCGGTTGTAACAAAGTAATCCCTGATATGCTGTGAAGGTGTTGCAAAGATGAATACATCCCTGTAGATTCCGCTCAGACGCCAGAAATCCTGGTCCTCGATCCAGCTCCCGTCCGACCAGTTCAGAACCTGAACAGCCAGAAGGTTATCTCCGGCCCTGAGCATTCCGGTGATGTTATATTCCGCGGGCGTCATGCCGTCCTCACTGTATCCGACCTTTTTCCCGTTCAGGTATACGGTGGCATTCGACTGTACACCTGCAAAATGCAGGAATACCTGCATACCATTCCAGTTATCGGGGACAGTGAACGTCTTTCTGTAAAGACCTGTGGGATTATAATCCTGAGGCACGCGCGGCGGATCGGCCATGAACGGATGCCTTATGTTTGTAAATACGGGAGGATCAAAATTTCCCTGCAGCTGCCAGTTGCCCGGTACTTCAACATTTGTCCACCGCGATTCATTTATCGAATCTGCCGCAAAATCCGCAGGTGTCTGTGAAGGATTTGCAAGATACCTGAACCTCCATGCTCCGTTCAGCGACCTGTAAAATGCAGAATTTTTTTTGTCGAATGTAAGTGACGCTGCCTTATCGGGGAAAGGCATCAGGGTTGCATGGGCAGGCTCGTTGTTGATGCGGAAAACACCTGGATTTTCCCATTCCGGAAGATTCTGTGAAGTAAGTATTACACCCGGAAGAAACAGAATCAGAAGGATTAAGGTCTTTTTCATCAGTAAATAATTTTTAATTTAATGGTCTGATGGAACCCACATGGTTAAAAATTATACATACGTGTTTGTGTATTTGATACATGTGGGTTTCATATTATAAGGTTTTTTGTCCCCGGAATTCCTGAAGCAGGTCCGGAGGGAGGCCCGTTATTTAATGTATTTGTATTTCCGTTTAATCTGCAGTTCTTCAGGACCCGTTGATTATAAGCCCGTCTTTAATATGAAGAATTCTGTCGGACATGCCGGCCAGCTGAGTGTCGTGGGTTACAATCACTATTGTCTGGCCGAAGGAATCCCTCAGCCTGAAAAACAGCTTATGAAGTTCGTTTTTGTTTTCGGAATCGAGGTTTCCCGACGGTTCATCGGCAAGGATCACCGAAGGATTATTTATAAGGGCCCTGGCAACGGCAACTCTCTGCTGCTCCCCTCCGCTGAGTTCTGACGGTTTGTGGCCAAGTCGTTCAGAAAGACTGAGGAATCCAAGTATCTCGGTCGCCCTTGCCTCCGCTTCAACCTTGCTTTTGCCTGCAATGTAGGCCGGAATGCATACATTTTCAAGAGCCGTGAATTCGGGGAGAAGCTGGTGAAACTGGAAAACGAAGCCGATATGGCTGTTCCTGAATGCCGACAGAGGCTTCCCCCTCAGCCGGGAGGTATCGGTACCGTTGAAGGTAACCATCCCGCTGTCGGGTTTGTCGAGAGTTCCTATGATCTGCAGAAGGGTTGTTTTTCCGGCTCCGCTGGCACCAACTATCGAAACAACTTCGCGTTCCTTTATTTCAATATCGATCCCCTTAAGGACTTTAAGATCACCGTATGATTTTGTTATGCCCCGGGTTTTTATCATAACAGAAATTCCATCAATCCGTATTGTGGTAATTGTAATAGTTGTCGTCAGGTTCGTTGATGGTCCGCTTGTAAGTGTTCTGTGGTTCCGTTGAATCAGTCTTAATAGCACTGTCTAACTCATCTGCCTGCTTTTCAAGGTTTTCCTTTATCTCTTCTGCGCCGGATTCAAGGTTCGTTTTAACCTCATTCACATCGCTTTCCAGATCGTTTTTGAATCCGTCAACTTCCTGCTGAAGGTTATCGGAGATATCATCCACATCTTTCTGAATATTGCCGGAGATTTCATCCACGTCTTTCTGAATATTGCCGGAGATATCCCTGACCTCGCCAGCTATTGTATTGGAGACCTCCTGAAAGTCTTTCCGGATATCACTGGTGCTTTCCTCAAATTCCCGCTTGATATCATCAGTTGCCTTGCGGAAATCACGCATCCCCTTCCCTATTCCCCTGGCTATCTCGGGCAGTTTATCTGCGCCGAACAGAAGAAGAGCCACTACTACAATTATTATTATTTCCTGACCGCTCATCTGATCCGTAATTCTGTTAATGCAGACGCAAAGGTAGAAAAAAAACAGATAAATCCGTTATGGTGTTCAGCATATAAGGACTTATTAAAAATAAGCCGCCTCCCCCGGAAATTCCGGCAGGGAGGCGGCTGTATGACATACCCGGAATACTCCGGAAAATATTACGACTTCAGTCCATCCTTTTTAGTTGTATCATATACCACAGCTGTTGCAACGAATATTGAAGAGTAGGTTCCCACTATGATCCCTATGATCATTGCAAACAGGAAGCCTCTGATAGTGGTGCCGCCAAAGAAGAACATTATTACAAGTACGAGTATGGATGCGATACCTGTGTTCAATGTACGGCTCAGGGTGTCGTTCAGAGCCAGGTTCAGCACCTCCCTGACAGGACGTTTCCTGTGCATCGGGATGAATTCCCTGAGTCGGTCAAAGACCACAACCGTGTCGTTAATCGAATAACCTATCACTGTAAGAATAGCTGCTATGAATGATTGGTCGATCTCCATCGAGAAAGGCATTATACCCCATAACAGGGAGTAAATTCCCAAAACAACAAGGACATCATGGACTGTGGAGGCAACAGCACCAAGACCATACTGCCAGTTCTTGAACCTGATAAATATATACAGGAACATAACTATTGTGGCAATAATGACAGCCATAACAGCCCTCGACTGGATATCTGCGGCTATTGTCGGACCTACTGTCTCGGAACTCTGTCTGTATTTCGAAAGGAACACATCTTTTGTTACATCGGCAGGGACCATGTCCTTCAGTCCTTCGTAGAGAAGCGTTTCAACCTCATCATCCACTCCGGTCTCGTTTATTTTGTATTTGGTGGTTATCCTTACCTGGTCGTCGGAACCGAAAGTAACAACCTGAGGCGCTTCACCGAAGGCATCTGAGAGGCGTGAGG
>JAVEXG010000158.1:0-7450 GCA_034004115.1 Bacteroidales bacterium
GCCAACACCGGTCTTGACCAGAACACGGTTCAGGCACTTATACCTAAACTTGCTCCTCTTATTCTTGGCGGTTTAAAGAAACAGAAAGACGAAAGGGGTGGCGACGCCAGAGTTGATCATATCCTGAATAAATACGGTGATCCGTCTGTCCTTAATAACATTCAGGACCTGATCGCCAACAAGACCCATGATTCAACAGCTGATGCGAACCTTGGCGGACTTCTTGGAGCAAACGGTGGTATTACGGCAGCTCAGGCCCTTGGAAAATCGCTTAACATTGATGCATCGAAGATCATGAAAATGATTCCCGCACTTGCACCAATAATTCTTGGCGCTCTTTCGAAGAAGAAAACCACCACAAGCGGAGGTATCGGCGGAATCGGTTCACTCCTTGATGCAGACGGAGACGGAAGCATTATTGATGATGTCGCAGGTTACCTCCTGAAAGGTGGCGGAGGACAACAGGCAAAGGGCAAAGGCATCCTTGGGTCCATCCTCGGAGGTATGTTCAGAAGATAACAACCGAAAGACTTATCCAACATTTTCACGGTTATAGTTAAATCCCCCTTCAGTGGGGGATTTTTTTTACATGGTTCATTGCAACGTCAGTTAAGCTGCCCCTGCGACGTCGCTGAAATCGGAGAACGTGCCGGAACAATATGCATAAATTATTGTTAAATATGTTAAATAAGTTTAAATCAAGGGGATGGCATGGCTAATTTTCCTAATTTCGTTCTCGCATGAACTTTAATTAAGATAATCAGCATCTTTAAGTGATGAAAAAAACGATTTTAATAACACTTGCAGTCTTCGTTTTTACAATGATTGCCCTGTTTTTCTTCAACAAGCTCACATCGAGGGAGGACAGGAATCTGTTGTTTGCAGAATCCATAAAAGGGGATTTTGAAGTTTCGATCTCCGTTCCGGGAGAAATTCTTGCAGAAAACGCAGTCGATATAAAAGCCCCCGAGGTAAGCAGAGGAAGGGATTTCAGAGCGCAGTCGCTCAGGATTACCGATATGGTGGCTGAAGGAACCATTGTGAAAACCGGAGATTATGTTGCCACACTCGACAGGACCCAGTACGACAACACCCTGAAAGATGAGCGTGAAAGGCTCAACGAATACAGGAACAATATAGAGATGAAGAAGCTCGATACCGCTGTAACTCTCACTAATTTAAGGAATAACATACGAAACCAGATCCACACCGTGGAGGAAGCGGAAATTACCCTCCGGAATTCAAAATTTGAGCCTCCGGCTACTATAAGGCAGGCTGAAATAGACGTGGAGAGGCAAAAAAGAATGCTGGAACAGAGGAAAAGAGGTTACGAACTAAGGGTGGCTCAGGCCGAAAGAGATCTGATCAGGCAGAACATGTGGTTTAACAGGATCGACAGAAGGGTTGCAAGCCTCGAAGAAGTGCTGGCAGGTTTCACAATCACGGCCCCCTCCCCCGGAATGGTTGTTTATAAGAGGGACCGGAGGGGCACCAAGATTAAAACAGGATCGACAATAAACATGTCCGACAGGATTGTAGCCACATTGCCTGACCTCTCTTCGCTTCTGTCACAAATCTACATCAGTGAGATCGAGATCAGAAAGATCGAGGTCGGACAGAATGTGGAGATCAGGGTTGATGCCTTCCCCAACAAGATGTTTTCAGGAAAGGTTTATACAATGGCCAACATTGGTGAACACCTTGAAAATTCCGACTCCAAGGTTTTCGAGGTGTTGGTCAGGCTTGACGGATCCGATCCCGACCTCCGTCCTGCAATGACTACAAGCAATAAGGTAATCATTCAGAAATACAGCGATGTGATTTACATTCCCACTGAATGCGTTCATGCCGAAGCTGATGGAATTCCCTTCGTTTACACGAAGGACAAAGCCAAACAGATTGTTGTCACAGGTGATTCAAATGAAAAGCATACAATTATTGAACAGGGCCTCAAACCGAAACAGGCAATTTATGTGCTGACACCCGAAAACGCCGGTGATTTCATTGTAAGGGGTGAGGAACTTAAGGAGGTTATCCACGAAAGGATGACCGCCAGGAAATAAAAAACCGCAAAACACTGGTGCTTTGCGGTTCTGTTAGTTAAACTGCCTGCTTTTATTTCTTATCGTAAGCCATTTTTGTCGTAACCTCACCGTTCGGGGTATTCCTCGTGGTTGTTATTGTAAGGGAAGCCGGACTGTTGAGTGTCCATACGTCAGTAGTCGTGAATTCCATCGACTGACCGTCACGTTCAAATGACATTTTAGTTACAATGGTAAGTGATTTGCCATCGGCCGACCAGGTAGCGGTTGATTTGCTCTCGCCCATTCCCATTGTATTTACACTTTCCTTGCCGTCGAGGGTATATTTGCTGGATGTGTTCACAGTCTGGCCATCCCTGCCCTGACGTGTTCTTTCAACGGTAAGAAGATTAGCTGCCTGGGTTGCTGTTAAATCACCGCCGCCCATTCCCATTCTACCGCCCTGACCCTGCTGGCCCAGTTCACTCTTTTCGGCATTGAATGCCCATTTTCCCGAAAAATCAGCCTTTGAGCCCTGTGCATTAAGAGCCAGAGGCATGCAAAGAAAAGCAAGCATTACTGTTAATGACAGTATCTGCATAGTAAAATTTTTCTTCATGTTCAATTTGATTTTATTGGTTCATCGTATTAGACACCACGAACCGGGTAAATATTCCCTGATCCATACAGTATTTAGAAAGGAAAAAGACCATCCGGATTGTAAGGAAATTATTCACGGAAAATAAATTTCAATGTGTCATCTCATTTTGTAAATTTGGTAATTGCCTCATGTTCACAAAATGATTTTTTCCAAAACTAACCCATAATCATCAACACATGTCAGATTCAAAGAAAATCAACAGGCGCGAATTCCTGGGATCGGCTGCTGCTGCATCCCTTGCAATGACGATTGTACCACGGCAGGTCCTGGGCGGACCCGGATATGTGGCTCCAAGCGACAAACTCACCCTTGGATATATTGGCTGCGGCACCCAGGGCATGAGAGAAATGACCGGGCTTATTGCCAATCCGGCGGTTCAGATAGTGTCAGTTGCCGACCCGAATAAGTTTACTACAGATTACGTCGACTGGTCGGCAAACGGCATAAGGGACGGCATCCGCAAGGCTCTCGGGAACAACACCTGGGGTGAAAAACTGAAAGGGATACCCGGAGGAAGGGATATAGGACAGGAATTCGTCAACAGTTACTATGCAAAGTCGAAAGAAACGGCAAACTACAAGGGATGTACATCCTATGCCGATTTCAGGGAGATGTTTGAAAAAGAAAAAGATATTGATGCAATAAAGAACATGACTCCCGATCACCTTCATGCAACTGTGGCAATTGCCTCGATGAAGAAAGGGATGCATGTGGTTACCCACAAACCCATCGCCAACAGAATCCGCGAAGGAAGGCTCACAATCGAAACCGCGAGGAGCACAGGGATGAGCACCCATCTTCTGGCATGGAACAACAGGCCCGGCTCCGCGCTGATTAAAACCTGGATCAACGCCGGGCTGATAGGAACACTGAAAGAGATCCATAACTGGTCGAACAGGCCGGTATGGCCGCAGTGGCAGACAGTTCCTGCCGACAAGCCGCCGGTTCCGAAGGGATTCGACTGGCAGCTATGGCTCGGCCCTGTTCCCGACAGACCTTACCACCCTAATTTCACCCACGCCGTTTTCCGCGGATGGTACGATTTCGGCGGAGGAAGCATTGCCGATATGGGCCATTACAGCCTCTTCAACCTGTTCCTTGCCCTGGGTATAGAAAAGCCTGCATACAGCGCTGAAGCCAACGCCACAACAACATGCACCCTCCGCGACAATGTTGCGGTCGGTGTTAACAACACTGCAGCTTTCCCTCTGTCGTGCATGATCCGTTTCCAGTTTGCCGAACAGCCTGATCTTCCTCCCTTTGAACTCCTCTGGTACGATGGAGGAATTAAACCTTTTGTTCCCGATGAGCTCAGATCCACCGGCAAATCGCTTCCCCGCGAGGGAATGATGATAGTTGGAGACAAGGGAAAAATAGTGGCCGGATTCAGAGGCGAGGACCCTGTGCTTCTTCCTGAAAGCAAAATGGAACATATCGTTAAAAACTATAACAGTGAGGATGAAGGCGGAGCCGGCGACAACGTCTGGATTGACGCTTTCAGGAATGGCTCGCAGGCTCCGGGAAGCTTCCTGCTTGCCGGTCCTGTAACCGAGACAATCAATCTGGGAGCGATAGCCCTCAGGGCAAAACAAAGGGTTGAATATGATTCGGCAAACATGAAGATAACCAACCTTCCTGATGCCAATCAATACCTCACGAGAGAATACCGTCAGGGATGGGAACTCTGACCTCTTGATTAATATAAGTTTTTTTTTATATCTTTCGGCCTCAGAAAAGAAACCATAATTTAATTTTAAGAAATATGATAAGGAAGTTGTTTGCATTTTCAGTAATTGCGCTTGTTATGATCTCCTGCGGAACAGGAGGACAAAAGGAGGCCGCGCAGACAAACCAGGCCCAGGGTGCTGTCAGGGTTGAATTTGCATCATTGATTGCCAATCCTTCCGAATACATTGGCAAGGACATCAGCGTTGAAGGCAAGGTGGTACATGTCTGTATGCACAGCGGGAAGAAACTGTTCATTACGGGAGATAACCCGGATGTCAGGCTTTATATTCAGGCCGGGGAAGAAATGCCGAAATTCCCGACTGAACTGCTTGGAAGTGAAGTCATCGTTGAAGGCAGGCTGACACAGCCTCCGACCGGTGCAACCGGAACCCACGAAGCTGAAGCTGCCTTAACCGCTGCTCCCATGCAGGCTGAGGCAGGAGCCGATACATGCGAAACGGAAAAAGCTTTAGCCTCCCAGACAGCGCTTGCCGATCTGATGATGGTCTACGCAAAACACACAGTTGTGAAATAGCAGCAGCAGAACCACTTAACTAAAAGGTCAGTCCCAAACTGACCTTTTTCAATTTCATTTTTATGAACATTAATAAATTCAACAGGGTAACCCATCGCGATATAGGGTATCTCATCGCCGGGATGACTATAATCTATGCATTATCGGGTATTGCCCTTAACCACAAGAACGACTGGAATCCGAATTACATAATCGAGAACAGGTCTTTCACGACCGATATCCCCGTGCAGAGGGAAAGCTTCAATGACGATGCTGCAAGGGAAATACTGGGAAAGATTCCCGGGAACCCGGAATACAAAACATTCTATTACCCATCAGGCAACATACTGACAATTTTTGTCAACAACGGATCGATAAGGATAAACACGGGCACCGGTGAAGGTACTATTGAAAGAATAAGCAAACGGCCTCTCTTTTTCCAGATCAACTTCCTTCACTACAATCCGGGAAGGTGGTGGAAATACTTCAGCGACATCTTTTGTGTTTCGCTTATGTTTGTGACAATCACCGGCCTTTTCCTTGTAAAGGGCAAAAACGGAATAACACGCAGAGGAGCGGTTCTTACAGCAGCCGGTGTGATTCTGCCACTGCTTTTCCTGTTCATTTACTGACATTAATGTGATCCAACCAATATCAACCACAATGCAGAAAAAGTTCATTCCAGTCATCATTGCCGGTTCATTTCTGGTATTCACCTCATGCAAAACAGGTCAGGAAAAACCGGTGGCCGCCGAAAAAGCAGATGCCGCATGGATAACGGAAATGACAATCTCAGAGTTGCAGGCGGGCTACTCCGAAAAAAAATACACTGTATCTGAGGTGGTTTCTGTCTTCCTTGAAAGGATTGAGCAGATTGACAGAAGCGGGCCTGCATTGAATTCGATAATAATGGTAAATCCCGATGCCATGCAGATCGCCGCAGAGCTCGACAGAAAGCTTGCTGCCGGAGAAACCCAGGGTCCACTTTTCGGTGTGCCTGTTGTTATTAAAGACAATATCGATACGCACGACCGCATGCCCAGTACAGGCGGAGCCACAGTTCTGAGAAATTCCTACCCTGCCTACGACAGTCCGGTGGTATCTAAGCTTCGGGAAGCCGGGGCCATCATTATCGGGAAATCAAATCTGAGTGAGTGGGCAAATTTCAGAAGCATGACGTCTTCGAGCGGATGGAGCGGCGTCGGCGGCCAGACAAAAAATCCCTACGTTCTCGACCGTAATCCCTGCGGTTCCAGTTCAGGATCGGGGGTTGCAGTCTCTGCAAACCTATGCATGGCAGCAATTGGCACCGAAACCAACGGATCGATAGTCTGTCCGTCGAACAACAACGGAATCGTAGGGATCAAACCCACAGTCGGACTGATAAGCAGGAGGGGCATTATTCCCATATCCTTCACGCAGGATACTCCCGGACCGATGGCCCGCACCGTGGAGGATGCGGCAAGATGCCTCGGGGCGCTTACAGGAGTTGATCCTGAGGATAAGCTGACCCTGGAGTCGAAAGGAAAATCACTGACAGATTATTCAGACTTTCTTAAGAAGGACGGACTAAAGGGGAAGAGAATCGGGCTGATCCGGAATTCAGCCGGCTATTCAGCCAGGGTTGAAGAACTTGTTAAAAAAGCCGTTGCTGATATGGCCTCGATGGGAGCTGAAATTATAGAAGTCGATGCACCTCGCGGATCTGGATATGAAGATGCTTCGTTCGAGGTTCTGCTTTACGAATTCAGGGACGGTCTGAATAAATACTTCGCCGGACTTGGTGAAAATGCACAGGTAAAGAATCTGACCGAACTGATTGAGTTCAATAAAAGCGACACTGTTGAATTGAAGTATTTTGACCAGGGCATACTTGAGATGGCAGACCTTAAAGGAGATCTGACTTCGCCTGAATACAAAAAAGCTCTTGAGTCCATGTTAAAAGCCTCAAGGGAAGAAGGTATTGATAAAATAATGGATTCGAATGATCTGGATGCCCTTGTGGCACCGACCGGATCGCCGGCGTGGAAGACCGACCTGGTGCTGGGTGATCATTTCATCGGCGGCAGCTCATCGCTTGCTGCCATATCGGGATACCCGGCAATCACTGTACCAATGGGATTTATTTCAAACCTGCCGGTAGGTATAACGTTTTTCGGAAGGGCCTGGAGTGAACCATTGCTTATTGAAATAGCATATGGTTACGAACAGGGCACCTTACACAGGAAAGCTCCCGGATTCCTGCCTACGGACTGAAGCCAGGACAGGTTGAATGCCTGGTTAAGCTGAAAATAACAACAAAAATTTATCGTAATTCAATAACCTGATTATTGTAATTCGATGAATTTTTTACCTGAAACGATATGGTTTTCAGATCTTCTTTTCTTCCTCCTTGGATTCAGCCTTCACCTTATCGGGATCATCATCGACCTTGGAGGCTTTTTTAAAGTCTTTAAGTCCCTGACCAAGACCTTTCATCAGTTCAGGTATTTTTCTTCCGCCGAAAAGAAGTACAACCACCAGCAG
>JAVEXG010000024.1:0-35571 GCA_034004115.1 Bacteroidales bacterium
GGCTTTTATGGTGATGGCAAGACATCTGAATTCATACTCAGGGAGATACTGTTGCTCCTGGAACGATGATTTCCGGGTTCCGGAAGAAATAAAAACCGGCTGAAACCGTTCTTTTTCTAAAGTTTTCCCATGAATCGCAAATTAAGAGGCTATAAGGTACTTGTAACCGGCGGTGCAGGCTTCATCGGGTCGAACCTCGTTGAATCGCTGCTGGCTTCGGACAATTCCGTCGTGTGCCTCGACAATTTCTCCACCGGAAAAAGAGAAAATATTTCCGGCTTCATTAACAATTCCCGTTTCAAGCTTATCGAAGGAGATATCCGCAACTATTCCGACTGTGAACGGGCGGCTCAGGGAGTGGATTATGTTTTTCACCAGGCTGCCCTTGGTTCGGTGCCGCGATCGATAAAGGATCCGGTGACATCGACCGACGTCAATATCGGGGGCTTTGTGAAGATGTTAAATGCATCGAGGCAGGCAGGTGTAAAAAGATTTATTTATGCTGCCAGTTCCTCCACATACGGTGATCATCCGGGTCTTCCTAAGGTGGAAGATAAGATAGGCAAACCGCTTTCACCATATGCAATTACAAAATATGTCGATGAACTGTATGCTGCAAACTTTGCGGCTACCTATGGTACCGAATCAATAGGCCTAAGGTATTTCAACGTCTTCGGCCGCCGCCAGGATCCTCAGGGAGCATACGCAGCCGTTATTCCTCTTTTCGTCAGGAAGCTGATGTCCCATGAAGCTCCTGTTATTAACGGTGACGGAACTTACTCAAGGGATTTTACATACATTGATAATGTTGTTCAGGCCAATCATCTTGCAGCCATGGCTGAAGACCCCGATGCTGTCAACCAGGTTTACAATGTGGCCCATGGAGAACGCACAAATCTGAATGAGTTGTTTGAGATGGTGAAGCAGCTGATCGGCAGGTTCGATAAGGATGTTTTGAATTTAACTCCGTCCTATGGTCCGGTAAGGGCGGGCGACATACCGCATTCCCTTGCTTCAGTTGAAAAGGCAGGGCGATTGCTCGGGTACAAACCAACTCATACAGTCAGGGAGGGAATGGAAGTAGCGATAGACTGGTACCGGGCCAATTTGTAACATTTGTTACATTTTAGTGCCCTAAATGATTCTCATTACAATTTCGGCAAGATTCATTATTGCCGGCTTGTAGTCGTTAAGGAATTCACCTGTAACCCTGTTCCCGATCACAAGGCAGACTGTAAGGGCTTTATGTCCCAGCAGGCCTGACAATCCATAGATGGCGGAACTTTCCATTTCATAGTTGCTGATTGTCCTGCCCCGGAAAGAGAATTCCGCCAGCTTGCCGTTTATTTCATTATCGAATGTCTCAAGCCTGAGTTTTCTTCCCTGTGGTCCATAAAAGCCAGGAGCCGATATTGTGATTCCCCTTATGAACTTTTCTCCGCGGAAAAGCTCAGCAAGTTCCTTGCTTGCATTTACCGCGTAGGGGAAGGGGAGAGTGTCGGGCCATTCAAGATATTCAGCCATCACCGACGACAGAATGTTGTCAAGCAGCCAGTCGTAACCCTCGTAAAAATGAATAAGGCCGTCGAAGCCCACAGCCGTTTCTGCAAGAACATATGATCCGGTCGGAACATCTGCCCTCAAACCTCCCGAAGTGCCGATCCTGACAAGTGTCAGCGAAACCGGATCAGCTTTTGGTTCACCTGTGGAAAGGTCAATATTGACAAGGGCATCAAGCTCGTTTATCAGTATGTCCACGTTGTCGGTTCCGATGCCCGACGAAATAATCGTTATCTCAGTCCCAACGTAGAATCCGGTGATTGTTTTGAATTCCCTGTTCTCCTTCCTTACACGAATGTCTGTAAGAAGGGTTGACAACATATCAACTCGTCCGGGATCACCGACGACAATGATTTTATCAGCTATGTCGCCCGGGAGAAGATTCAGATGGAATATACTTCCGTCACTGTTGGTTATCAGTTCGGTCTTCTTCTGCATGATGAAAATTTGATGACCAAAGATAGCAAATCCGTAAGAATCGGTCTACTGATAATACTCCATTATCCTTCCGGAAATTAGCATAAGCGATATTTCAGCGAGCTTGGCCTGATACTCGACTGAAAGCAGGCTTTCGCGGGCGTCAAGCAGGCTCTTCTGAACTTCCCTCAGATCTATGCCCGACAAACTTCCAAGCTTGTACCTTTCCATTGCGATCTCAAGGTTTTCGCTTGCCGTCTGAAGGTTCTGGTTCTCGAGGGTTATCAGTCTGAGGTAATTGCTGTAGGCGCTGTAAAGAGTGATAAGGTCGGCTTTCACACCCTGCTCAACCTCCTGATATCTCAGTTCCCTGTTTTGAATTTCAATCTCGGCATTTTTAATGCTTCTCCTCTGGTTCAGGCCGTCGAAAATATTCATGCCAAGAGTAAGTCCATAGTTCATTCCGTTGGTATTCTGACGATCCATGGTCCCTGTAGAGTAATTGTTCAGGGTTGTCGTGTATCCCGAGGATGCATTAAGGTACGGATAGCTCCTTGAAGCTACCAGTTTCCTGTCAAACTCCGATATCGTTTTGTTTTTTAATGCAATCAGGAGACTTGTATTATTTGCCATTGTCTCATCGAGAAGCTTTTCGAACAGAAGTTCGGGATCTACGGAGATTGTGGTATCCTTCGTGGAAAACAACTGACTCATGTCCTCAACAGCCATCAGCTCATTCAGACGGATCTGGGCAGCCCTGACCACCTCGGTCTGGCGTGAGAGCCTGGAGCTGTCGGAATTGAGATAAACCCTCGACTGCAATACCTGAAGTTTTGAGCTTGATCCAAGAAGATAGCGGTCCTCGTCAATCCTAAGACGTTCCTTGGAAAGTTCGACAGCATACTGAAGATTTTTAAGGAGCATCGTCTGCTCAATATAATTATAGTATGCTGAAATTATGCCCGAAACAAGGTTCTCGACAGAAAACTGGGTGTTAAGTTCTCCAATCTGTTTCAGTTCATTGAGCTTTTTATATGTAGTCTGAACATTGAAACCGTTGAAAATTGTCATCCCCATTGAAAGACCTGCATTTGCAGTTGAAGTATGTTCCCCGTTTGACTCTGTTTCGGTTCCGTCGGTATAGTTTCTCCTTGTGCTGTTAATGTTTCCGCCGTATCTGCCCGACAGGTCAAGGGTAGGAAGATATCCGGCATTTCCAAGGGTGAAGTTGTTTTTCGCAACTTCCTCGCTGTTTTTTGAAATCAGCAGTGAGTAATTCTTTTCCAGTCCGATACTGATACAATCATTAAGGTCGTAAATGACCTGGGAACTGGAATTTATGCTGACTGCCAGGAACAGCAGGCTAGGCAACAGCAGTTTTAGTTTCATCATCATTATTTTTTGGTTCACTTGAGATGTAAGTATAAATGGCGGGCACCACAAAGAGGGTAAGGAACGTTGAAAACATCATTCCTCCAACAACAGTAATACCCATTGCTACACGGCTTTGGGCGCCTTCGCCCAGTCCGAGAGCCAACGGCAGAAGCCCGAAGATAGTTGCAAGGCTTGTCATCAGGATCGGCCTGAACCGGGAGGCGGCAGCACTCTTTATTGCATCTACCTTATTAAGCCCTGCTGCCTTTCTCTGGTTGGCGAATTCCACAAGCAATATCCCGTTCTTTGATACAAGTCCGATAAGCATGATCAGACCGATCTGGCTGAAGATGTTCATGGTGACATTAAAATACCACATGAAAATCAGAGCACCGGTAAGGGCAAGGGGTACTGTCATCATCACGATGAATGGATCCTTGAAGCTTTCAAACTGAGCTGCAAGTACAAGGAAAATCAGTATAAGTGCGAGCATAAAGGCAAACATAAGGCTTGAGGAACTTTCAGTGTAATCCTTTGAGTCACCTGCGAGGGCTGTTCTGAATGAATCATCGAGCACCTCATTGGCAATCTTGTCCATTTCTTCTATCCCTTCACTTATGGTCATTCCAGGGGCCAGCCCTGCTGAAACTGTTGCAGCAACGAACCTGTTGTAACGGTAAAGCTGGGGAGGTGCAGTTTCTTCAGAAAGGGTAACCAGGTTATCGAACTGAATCATTTCTCCTTTATTGCTTCTGACATACAACGATTTGAGGTCCAAAGGCTTGTTCCTGTTTTCACGTGCAAGTTCACCAAGTATCTGGTATTGCTTGCCGTTCATAAAGAAGTAACCGAACCTCTGACCGCTGAGAGCAAGCTGCAGGGTTTGACCGATATTTTGTGTCGAAACACCTATTGTAACGGCTTTATCCCTGTTAATATGGATTCTGAGTTCAGGCTTGGTGAATTTCAGGTTCACGTCAGCCATTTGAAGGACCTCGCTCTCATTTACTTTGTTCATAAAGGGAGGTATCACTTCCCTTAGCTTCTCGATATCGGTTGCCTGCAGAACATACTGCACAGGCATCCCCATTCGTCTCTGTCCGAATGTTGACTGTTGCTGTACAAAGGCTCTTGCCTTGGTTTTACTCCTGACGTCAATGGTAAGCTGATCTGCAATTTCCTGCTGCGACCGGCTTCTTTCATCAGGTTTTACAAGTGTTATCCTCAGATTGGCAAATGTGCCGCCACGTACCATTGTTGTATAGGAGATTCTTTCAGGAACCCCGTCTTCAACAAGTCCGGCCAGGTCATCTACATATGCGAGCATATATTCATAGGTGGCTCCTTCAGCCGCAGATGTGTTTATCGTAATCTGCGACCTGTCCTCCAGTGGAGCCATTTCTCCCGGAATTGTAAACCAGAGCAAGCCAATCAGACCAATTGATGCGACAAGGATAATAAGTGCAAATCTGCGGTTCTTAAGAAAAGTTTCCAGGTTCCTTCGGTACCAATCATTCATCCCGATAAAAAACGGTTCGGTCTTCCTGAAAATCCAGGTGTGGCTCTTTTCCTGCCTCAGGAGCTTTGTGGAAACCATTGGTGTCAGCGAAAGTGCGAGGAATGCCGAAATTGTTACTGTTCCGGCCATTACCATTCCGAACTCCCTGAACAACCGGCCGGTGATGCCCTCCAGGAACACGATCGGGAAGAACACCGAAACCAAAGTTATTGTGGTCGAAATAATTGCAAAATAGATCTCTTTTGAACCCGTTAATCCTGCTTCCAGGGGAGGCATCCCCGATTCCACCTTTACGAATATATTCTCCATTACAACAATTGCGTCATCCACAACGATCCCGATTGCAAGAACGAGCGCGAGAAGTGTAAGCACATTTATAGTGAACCCGGCAAGGTACATAATGAAAAATGATCCTATCAGGGAGACAGGTATTACCAGAATAGGTATTATTGTAGCTCTCCAGCTTCTGAGGAAAAAGTAAATGATAACCACTACCAGAGCGAAAGCAATAAAGATGGTATCACGAACCTCTTTTATGGATGAACGGATATAATCCGTATTATCAAAGTTGACATTTACCTTGACGTCTTCAGGGAGGTCTTTTCGTATATACTCAAGCCGCCTGTATACTTCATCAACTATTTCTATATGATTTGATCCGGGTTGGGGTATAATTGCAATCATGGCCATGGGAACACCATTGTTTTTTAGGATCCCCCGTATGTCTTCGGGACCGAGTTCGGCCCTTCCTATATCATTGAATCTGACGACCAGATCTCCGACCTGTTTGATTATGAGATCATTGAATTGTTTTGGAGTTGTCATCAGTCCCATCGTCCTGATTGTGAGCTGGGTTGTTGCTCCTTCAATGCTTCCCGATGGCAATTCGACGTTCTCACGTGAAATGGCATCCCTCACATCCATTGGTGTTAGTCCATAACCTGCAAGTTTCACCGGATCGATCCACAAGCGCATCGAATATCTCTTTTCACCGTAGATATTTACCGCACTCACACCCGAAACAGTCTGGAGTTGTTCCTTAAGAGTCAGGTCGGCAATCTCGGACAGTTGAAGCAGTGATCTCTTGTTGCTTTCAACCGTCAGGAAGAGAATAGGGTTTGCATCTGCATCAGCCTTTGTTACGGTAGGGGGGTCACAGTCGCGCGGAAGCCTTCTCTGTGCCTGCGAAACCTTGTCCCTCACATCATTTGCTGCAGTTTCCAGATCGACTGAAAGCTCAAATTCAACAGTTATCCTGCTCGATCCCTGGCTGCTTACACTGGTCAGGGTACGAACTCCCGGGATCCCGTTTATTGACTGTTCGAGAGGTTCTGTTATCTGAGTTTCAATAACATCTGAATTTGCCCCAGGGTATGATGTATTGACAGATATTATAGCCGGATCAACACTTGGAAATTCACGGATCCCAAGAAATGTTGCCCCTACTATGCCGAACAGTACTATTACAATGGCAAAAACCGTTGCAAGAACCGGCCGGTTTATACTTGTCGATGATAGACTCATTATTTGATTTGTGTTTTTATTAATTTAAAACAAGGGTATCAAGCACTACAGGAAGGTTTTGTCTCAACTGTAGAATGCCTGAAGTAAGAAGCGTGTCTCCGAATTTGAGACCGCTTGTGATTTGAACCTGCGATGCTGTTCTGAGTCCGACCCCGACCTTGACAACTTCTGCCTTGCCATTCCTGTACACATAAACCGTTTCTCCCTCCATCTCAGCATTGATTGCCTCGGTTGGAACAGAAATGGCATCATCAATCTGCGAAAGCAGAAGAGTAACAGACGCGAAACGTCCGGGTTTCAGTTCTTCATTGTTGTTCGGGTATAGAGCACGGATCACAATCGTTCGTGTCGCGATGTCTAACTGAGGATCTACAGCATAAACTTTTGCATTGAAGATGTTATTTGGGTCGTCCATTGTAAAAGTCACAGGATAGCCAATTTTGATCTGATTTGCATATCGTTCTGGAATTGCGAACTCAATTTTTATCGGTCTTATCTTTACAAGTCTTGCAATTTTTGTCGAGGGGTTTGTATAGCTTCCCTCACTTACGTACCTGAGACCAATTATCCCGTCAAACGGGGCACGAAGCTCAGTCTCCGCAATCCTGGCACCCACAAGGTTAATGTCAGCCTGAATAGTCTGAAGCTCCGTTACGATCTGGTCATAACTCTCCTGGCTTATTGCATCCTTGTCGAGGAGGCTTCGTTGACGGAACTCCTTTTCTTCGACCAGTTTTTTCTGGGCCTGCAGTTTTTCAAGCTGGGCCTGAAGGGGTCTGTCATTGATTTTTGCAAGCAAATCACCTTTCCTTACACGAGTTCCCTCAGTAAAATTGATGCCCACAATTTTTCCGGATGTTTCAAAGGAAAGCTCCACAGTCTCGTCGGGTTTTAAAGTACCTGTACTGTTATAAAGGTCGCTCATCTGCTGAGGTTTAATAAGATAGCCGCTTACATTCAGAATTTGCCGCCCTGATCCTCCGGGTCCTCCGCCTGCAGTCATTCCCGGTCCGCCCGGACCACCTGACTTCGACGAAAAGATTGGTTTTATTTTCGGGTAAAATACAATCACTGCAGCCACAAGGATAAGCAGGATTGTTATGATCAGTCTGTTTTTTTTCTTCATACCGGTCTGTGCTAATAGAATTTACTGTTGATTTGAAAACGTATATGAACCACAATTGTTCATGCCTGATTCCTTTTTGCCGGAACCGACACAAAAGTAGATTATTTCAGGTTGATTAAACACGGTGTAATTTTTAAAATATGTTAAAACAAAGGTCACTCATTCTCAGTAGTTATTCTAGTGCAAAATTTTACTAAAGCATATCCGGAATTTAATGTTTCTTGATATTTTCGCAGATGCTTTCCGTGAAGGTGCGGTCAGCTTAACTACATTTACTAAATATTATGATACAGAGAATTCAGTCCTTATATTTGTTATTGACATCAATAGCGTCAGTATTATTCCTTAGCGGGAACTTTTTAAGCTTTTTTAATGATTCAGGATCCCGGATATTCATTAATTACCGGGGAATATGGATGGAAGGGCCCGGAGGTGTACTGCAAATGCAGGAAAGTCAGATAATCATTCCCATTGTGGTTATTTTGATAATCATCCTTTCGGTAATTACCGTCTTTCTTTACAAAAACAGGAAAATTCAGATTAAGTTCGCTCTTGCAGCAATTGCCCTGTCAGCTGCCTTAACAGCCCTGACAGCCTGGTTTGCTTATTCGGCAGGGGAGAAGTACCAGGCCGTTCTGAATCCGGGTGTCCGTACATTCCTCCCGCTGATAATCCTGCTTTTCAGTATACTTGCATTTATGGGGATAAGGAAAGATGAAAACCTCGTCAGGTCTTACGACAGACTCAGGTAAAACAGCGTGTGAATTTTCCGGTTCAGATTATCTGAAGATTCTCCTGGTCGGTTATCTTTTCACAATAATGGCATTTCAGAGCCACCCTTTTCCTGTTTTGTGTGATTTTTTGGATGTTTGTTCGTGTTGGTATGGTCAGTAACCGGGATCTCCAGCCTTGAGGGCTGGCCTTCCAGTAGCCCCGGTCCCATCCGGGGTGGGGGGCATTAATATCAATCCGACCCCGGAGGGGTGGCCTTCAATTTTTACATGTAATTGAAAGTCAACCCCTCCGGGGTTGTACATGGTGGGTGGTGCTCTCTTCCCGGGGCGAGACCCGGGCTACTGGAAGTCGACACCCCAGGTGTCGGAATAGGTTGAATTAATGTTTGGTACGGTAGAAGGTCCTGTAGATATTAAACTCATCTTAACTTTGGGTGTCTTTCGCACAAAACAGGAAACAGCCGGGAAATTTTCCCGGTTCAGATTATCTGAAGATTCTCCTGGTCGGTTATCTTTTCACAATAATGGCATTTCAGGGCCACGCTTTTCTTTGATACAACCCTGAAGCGGGTGGTAACCCGTTCAAAATTGGTTATGCATTTGGGATTCATGCATTTTGCAATCCCGACAATTTCATCAGGCACTTCAACAACCTTCTTTTCAACAACTTCATAGTCCCTTATTATGTTGAGCTTTGCATCGGGAGCAACCAGGGCTATCCTGTTGATGTCGGTGTCCTCAAAGTACTTCCCCGATATCTTGATAATGGCTTTTTTCCCAAGTTTCTTACTTTCAAGGTTTGTTCCGAAAGTGATCTGGCTGTCGATGTGGTCGAGTCCAAGGATTGAAATGACTTTAAAAAGATTCTTCGCCGGGATATGGTCAATAACCGTCCCGTTCTCAATTGCACTTACGCTGAGTTGTTTTGGTTCTTTCATTTCAACCTCCGAATTATTTAATTCCTAACAGTGAACATAGTATTGCCTGCCGTGTAAAGACTCCGTTCAGTGCCTGCTCAAAATAGTAGGCCTTCGGGTTGGTATCCACATCAGTATGGATCTCGTTAACCCTTGGAAGGGGATGGAGTATCCTCATATTTGGTTTTGTATTGGCAAGCATAGCGTTTTTCAGTACGTATACATTCTTGACTTTTTCATATTCAATGGGATCAGAGAATCTTTCCCTCTGGACCCTTGTCATGTAAATTATATCAGCCCTCGAAATAATCTCTGTAAAATCGAGGTGTTCATAGTATTTAAGGCCAAGGTTATCAAGGTACAGCTTGAATTCTTCAGGCATCTTTAGTTCTTCCGGAGAAATGAAATTGAATGTTGTGTTCCACCTCGACATTGCCATCATTAGCGAATGAACAGTCCTTCCATATTTAAGGTCTCCAACCATGAAGATATTCAGGTTATCGAGAGTTCCCTGCGTTTTCCTTATCGAATAGAGATCAAGCATAGTCTGGGTGGGATGCTGATTTGCTCCGTCACCTGCATTAATAACAGGCACCGAAGAAATTTCGCTCGCATATCTTGCGCTGCCCTCTATCGGATGTCTCATTACTATAAGATCGCTGTAGCTGCTTACCATCCTGATAGTATCATGAAGGGTTTCTCCCTTGGAGACGCTCGTTACACCGGAATCCGTGAATCCCACGATTTTCCCTCCCAGACGGTTTATGGCGCTTTCGAAGCTGAGCCTGGTTCGGGTCGACGGCTCAAAAAAGAGGGTTGCAATCACCTTGCCTTCGAGAAGCCTGCTTACAGGGTTCTTTTCGAATTCGACGGCATGGTCTAGAATTTTCAGGATTTCCTCGGTGGTTAAATCATCTATGGAAACCAAACTTCTGTTTTTCATTACTTTGGCTGATTAGGGAGTATGTGATATGCCTGGAACAAATTTATTCAAGAAGAGCCTTGCGAAGGGTGCGTGTTGATAATTAACTAACAACTTTCAGTCGCGCAATATATCAGTAAGTGCCTTTCAGGACATACTTCAGATCGCTTATCCTGTCAAGTGCCGAAAGTATCCTTTCGCCCGATGCATGCCTGAAACTAATCGTCATATGGCATTCCAGACCAAAAATCTGTTCCGACTGTCCCGCTTCCTCTTCTTTTATCAACTTCATCACATCGTTGATTGAAGAGTAGGGAAACGTTAATTCATAATGATCCATGACATGATGCTCAAGTATTTCATTGTTGACCAGGGCGGATTCGGCTGCAGTCCTGTAGGCATTAATCAATCCGCTGACCCCAAGAAGTTTGCCCCCGAAGTATCTTACAACTACAATGAGGATATTTGTAACCTGAAAGGCATTTATTTGTCCCATAATAGGTTTCCCGGCACTGCCGGAGGGTTCTCCGTCATCATTGACCCTGTAATTACTCCTTTCGTGCCCGAGCATCCAGGCGTAACAATGATGCCTTGCAGAGTGATGCTCCTTTTTTACTTGTGCGAGAATGCTTTTGATTTCTTCCTGATCCGACACAGGGTAAGCCAGTGAAATGAACCTGCTTCCTTTTTCCTTGTAGAGGCCTTCTGAATATGATTTGATGGTCAGGTATGTATCCGGTTCCATTAATGAAATAAAGCTGATGAACTTCCGTTGATACTAAGGTACAATATTAGCCATATTATGTCACTAAGGTTTCCGTGTAATACGAAAAATGATACTTTTGTTTAAAAAAGAAATCAGAGATGGGCGTGTTACTGGATGAAAAAGACCTTGGCAAACTGATAGTTATAGGCGACAGGATACTGATAAAACCAAAGGTTCCGCAGTCAAAGACAAAGAGCGGATTGTACCTGCCGCCCGGTGTTAATGAGAATGAAAAAGTTCAGATAGGCTATGTTGTCAAGGTTGGACCAGGCTATCCGATACCTTCGGTGGCCGATGCCGATGAACCCTGGAAAGGCAGAACAGAGGAGCCAAAATATGTACCCCTGCAGCCCAAAGAGGGAGATCAGGCAGTCTACCTTCAGAACAGTGCCATTGAAATTGAGTTCAATAAGGAGAAATATATCGTCGTCCCACAGTCGGCAATTCTTCTTCTTTTGAGGGATGACGGACTTTTTGAATAAAAACGGGCAAATGGAAAATGAACACCTGAGCAAAAAAAAGATTCTGATTGTCGAGGATGACGTGTCAAGCAGGCTCTATCTTAACAAGATTCTTGAAAAGACCGGGGCATCGCTTATCAGCGCCTGCGATGGAAAGGAAGCCATTGAAGCCGCGAAGGCTAATCCTGACATCGACATTATCCTCATGGATATTCAGCTTCCCCTGATCGACGGCTACGGGGCAGCAAAGGTCATCAGGGAATTAAGGAAGAATGTTATTATAATTGCCCAGACTGCCTACAGCCTTCTTGGTGACCGTGAGAAAATAATTGCATCAGGTTTTGATGATTATATAGTCAAACCCATATTTCCCCAGCAGCTGATAGAGAAGCTTACAAAGTTTTCCGGGAAAATCTGAATTCAAAGAAATCCAATCTACTCAGGATAAGCCGATAGTTGCCTGAATTCATATTCAAACTGTTCAATCTCGCCTTTCCATCTTTCCCTTTCAATCCTCGCAGGAACACCTTTAGTCAGGGCACTTCTCATATTTGAATCACCGGAAAGTATATCAAAAGGCATTAATCTGTATTCATATTCATAGGGGGGATCGTTGAATTTGAGCGATCCGGGAGGGGAAGTCTCAATTACTGCCGAGAAGACCTCGTAGGCAGTCAGTACCGGCAGAAATACTGACGGATCAGTAACATGTATCTGGATGCCGTTGCACACCTGGCCCGCATATTTGTTAAATGTCGGAATGAAATTATGAACCCTGAATACGCAGCCGGAAATCTTCCTTCCGTCAAGGTTGATCTTCAGCTTCTCCGAATTAATATAAGGAGCTCCTGATAACTCGAAAGGTACCGTGGTTCCCCTTCCTTCCGACATATTGAGCGCTTCTGCAAGAACCATCCCCGGATAAACAATTGCTGTACTGAGGGTGGGCATATTGGGTGAAGGAAGTATCCAGGGCAGACCGGTCTGATCGAACAATGACTGCCTTCGCCAGTTCTTCATCCATAAAATGTTAAGCGAACAGTTTATGCTGTGTTTTTCCTTAATCCACAAAGCCATCTCGCCAAGAGTCATCCGGTGGCAAAGAGGAATGGAAGCGCCGCCGACGAATGTGAAGTAATCCTCCTTAAGCACCGGCCCGTCGAACTGAATAAGGCCTACTGGGTTTGGCCTGTCAAGTATCCATACAGGTATCCCGGCTTCGGCGCATGCTTCCATGCAAAGCTTTACGGTCCAGATATAAGTGTAAAGACGTGCGCCCACGTCCTGGAGATCTACAACAAACGCATCCAGTCCGGCAAGCATTTCCGGAGTAGGCTTCCTGTGCTCACCGTACAGGCTGTGAACCGGAAATCCAAACAGTGGATGGACCGAACTGCTCCATTCTATCATATTATCCTGTGTCTGTCCATAAAGTCCGTGCTGGGGTCCGAACACTGATGCGAGGGTGCAGTCGGATTTTTGTCTGAATATTGTAATTATGTGAGTATAGTCCGATGCTACGCTTGGAGCGTGACAAAGTATTCCAACTCTTTTCCCGGCTAGTTCGCGGGGAGTATCATGCCTTATCTGGTCGAGTCCGGTTTGAGTCATGGTATATTATTTTGATGCTGTGCTGATTTAACTATCTTTAACGGGAAACCCCATATTTGCCCTTTCAAAATTAAGCTAAAGTAAATATTCTTTTTTAAGTTTATAACCCCGTTAATACTGATCTGCCTTATGAGAAAATTGCTTCTTTTCGCATTCATTTCAATCCACTTTTATGCGAGCGGTCAAAAGCAGCCTCTCGACCATTCAGTCTATGACAGCTGGAAAAGCATCACTCAGTCGGTTATCTCGCCCAACGGCAGCTGGGTTGCATTTACTATCAATCCGCAGGAGGGGGATGGCTGGCTCTATATTGCCGATATCAGGAATGGACTGAAGGACTCCGTGGCACGCGGCGGATCTCCTCGCTTTTCACCCGCCTCTGACTATGTGGCATACACAATAGTACCCGCAGCGACAGAAACCAGGCAGGCTAAGAGGAAGAAGCTCAAGGAAGACATGATGCCAAAACAGAATCTGGAGATCAGAAAACTGCCCGGAAATGAGACTTTTAACGCAACGAGGATTAAATCGTTTTCCGTAGCGGAAGAAAAATCCCCCTGGATGGCATATCACCTGGAAAAGCCCGTTCCGGTGAAGGAGAATGCAGATTCATCTAAGGCCGCCAACAGTGATGCGGATGTGAAGAACAGGAAGAAAGATTTGAAGGGCAGCGAACTCGTTGTCTTTAATCCGCTGTCCAACTCCAGTTTCAATTTTCCTGACGTTACGGAGTATGTAGTGGCAAAAGGCGGAAATTCAATAAGTTTCATCCAGGAACTCCCCGATACTTCCTTAACAACAGGTTACAGGGTAAGCTTATTTGATTGCAGCAAGGGAAATACTGTAACTCTTTTTGAAGGAAGGGGCAGTGTTATAAAATTAACAACGGACAAATCAGGTCTTCAGACCTCATTCCTTTATTCAGCAGACACTTCAAAAGCTAAAGTCTATACTCTTTTCCTTTCACGGTCTTTTACAGCTTCAATTTCGATAGTGGACACGATTAACAGGGCGATGCCACAAGGCTGGTCAGTGAGTGAAAACAGCAATATGGAATTCTCGGAGAATGGAAAGAGACTGTTTTTCGGCACTTCACCAAAACCTGTCAGGGAGCCGGAAGACACACTTCTGGCAGAGGAGAAATACAAACTTGATGTGTGGTCATGGACCGACGGTCAGATTCAGCCCCAGCAGAAAAAACAGCTCGACAGGGAACTTAAGAGAGTCTACCAGGCTGTTTATCATACGGATAAGAATGCAATGTATCAGCTTACCGATAAAACAATGCCTGAACTAAGACTGAATACCAGATCCGATTGCGATTTCACGCTTGGTATGTCCGGTCTCGAATATGAGAAATCATCATCATGGGATGCAAGAAATTATGCGGACTACTTCATTGTAAATGTGGAAACCGGAGAGAAAAGGCTCATCCTCAAAAAATATCCTTCACATGTTCAGTTATCTCAGGACGGAAATTTTCTGGCAGCATGGTCGCCCGGCGAAAAGAGCTGGAACCTGATGTCGCGGGAGGGAGTACTTCTTCGCAAGGTTACTCTGCCGGAAAATTTTCCCCAGTATAATGAGCTTCATGACAGTCCGTCTGATCCTTCGCCATACGGCATTGCAGGATGGACGGAAAAGGACAGGCACCTTCTGATCTATGACGGGTTCGATATCTGGTCGGTGAATACAGGAAAATCAGAGGAGCCGGTGAACATCACCAATGGTTCCGGCAGATTGAGGAATATCCGGTTCCGTTACGTGAAAACTGATCCTGATGAAGAGTTTATTCCTTCAGGGGAACGAATTCTCCTTTCTGCTTTTGACAATATCAGCAAGGAGGCAGGATTCTTTTCAGTCAGGCCCTACAGTAAGGATATCCCTGCAGAACTGATACTGGAAAAAGCCGTGTTCACAGGGGGAGTTTCAAAAGCAAAAAACAGCGACATGCTGATCTGGAGGAAGGAGTCGGTTGATGTCTCTCCTGAACTGTTTATAAGTGATATGAAGTTTACCCTGCCGGTGAAGCTGTCTGTAACTAATCCCCAGCAGAAAAATTTCAACTGGATGACTGCCGAGCTTGTGGAATGGACTTCCTTCGACAACCAGACGCTTAGCGGAGTATTGTACAAACCCGAAAATTTCGATCCCTCCGGCAAGTATCCCATGATCGTTTATTTCTATGAGCGTAGTTCCGACGGATTGAACAGCTATTTCCCGCCGGCACCCAGTGCATCAGTAATAAACAGATCCTATGCGGTAAGCAACGGCTACCTTCTGTTCGTACCGGACATAGTCTACACGACAGGTTACCCCGGGGAGAGCTGCTATAATGCCGTGGTCAGCGGCACACAGGCACTTCTCGACAGGTATGATTTCATCGACAGGAACAGGCTGGGCCTTGACGGCCAGAGCTGGGGGGGGTATCAGATAGCATGGCTTGTAACCCGGACTGACATGTTCAGATGCGCCTTTGCAGGAGCTCCGGTAAGCAACATGACAAGTGCCTATGGCGGCATCAGATGGGAATCCGGAATGAGCAGGATGTTCCAGTACGAAATGACCCAGAGCAGGATAGGGGGCACACTTTGGGAAAAACCAATGCATTATATCGAGAATTCAGCATTGTTCTATGTTCCAAAAATTAACACACCTTTGCTCCTGATGCATAATGATGCCGACGGAGCCGTCCCCTGGTACCAGGGAATTGAATTATTCATGGCCCTCCGGCGGCTGGAAAAACCGGCCTGGATGCTGTCGTATAATGATGAGGCTCACAATCTGGTAAAAAGACCAAACAGGAAAGACCTGTCGATTAGAAAAATGCAGTTCTTTGATCATTACCTGAAGGATGTGGATATGCCATACTGGATGAAAAACGGATTATCCCAGACTGAGAAAGGTAAGATCGACGGATATGAACTGATTGAAAATAAATGATATTAATCCTTCAAAACCGAACATATCAATGAGAACAAGGATTTCATTCACCTGCTGGGTAGTAATTGTACTGACAGCCTTTATATTATCATGTACCGGTGGCGGGGCAGAAGGGGATTTAATAATCCTGGAAACAACCGACCTCCACGGTGTTGTGCTTCCGTACGATTTCATGGAACAGCAGAAAATGGATGTTTCACTTGCTTCAATCGCATCTTACGTAAAAAAGGCACGAAGCGGCTCTGCTCCGGTGATTCTGCTCGATAACGGGGATAACCTTCAGGGACAGCCATCTGTCTATTATTATAATTTCATCGACACGGTATCGCCTCATATAAATGCCGTGGCTTTCAATTCCCTTGAATATGATGCAATTACTGTCGGAAACCATGATATTGAAGCCGGTCATGCTGTCTACGACAGGCTGGTCAGGGAATACAATTTTCCTCTGCTGGCGGCCAATGCAGTCAGCAAGTCAACAGGCAAGCCCTATTTCAAACCATTCACCATAATAGAAAAGAAAGGCATCAGGGTTGCAGTATTCGGATTGGTGACTCCCTCAATCCCTCAATGGCTGCCGCCGGAACTGTATTCAGGAATGGAATTCAGGGATATGCTTGAGACCGCGAAAAAATATATGCCGCAGATAAAGAAAGAAAAGCCTGATCTCATAGTGGGGCTGTTCCACTCGGGATGGGATGGAAGGGATGATGAAGGCAACGGCGGCGGTCATTATGACAATAATGGTGTGGCAGCCATCGCTCGCAATGTACCTGGTTTTGATGTGATTCTATGTGGTCATAACCACAATGTTGTAAATACATCGATTATCAATTCCGAAGGTGACAGCGTTCTTATACTCGAGGGAGGAAGCAGGGCGCAGAAGATCGCCCGGGTTGACGTCCGGTTAGTCAGGAATTCAAACGGAAAGGTACGGCCGGTAGCCACAGGCTCCATTGTGGATGTCAGGAATTACAGCCCTGACCCTGAGTACATAAGTAATTTCAAAGATCACGACGCTGATGTAAAGGAATATGTAAGCAAGGTGATAGCCCGTTCGGAGGCGAATATGTCATCGAGGGATTCATATTTCGGCTCATCTCCATTTGTGGATATGGTGCATTCAATTCAGCTTGAGATCACCGGAGCTGACATTTCCTTTTCAGCTCCTCTCTCATTCGATGTAAGCATTCCGGCAGGACCAGTCACTGTAGGGGATATGTTCAAGCTGTACAGGTTCGAGAACATGCTGTATACCATGTGGATGACCGGTTCAGAAATAAAGAAGTATCTTGAGTATTCTTATTCCGACTGGCTTAATACGATGAAGGGTCCCGGTGATAATCTGCTGAAATTCCAGAGGACAAAAGACGGGAAGATCCTAATAAGGAACGGTGAAGCGTGGCTTAAGAACCAGCCTTACAATTTTGACTCGGCCGCCGGCATTGATTACATTGTGGATGTAAGCAAGCCTGAGGGCAAAAGAGTTTCAATAAAGTCATTCTCGGATGGCACGCCGTTTGAGATGAATAAACGATATAACGTTGCCGTTAATTCATACAGGGGAAACGGGGGAGGAGGACATTTTACTTCAGGAGCCGGAATTAAGGCGGGTAAACTTCCTGAAAGACTTGTAAGCTCGACTGATAAAGACCTGAGGTACTACATACTGGTAAATCTGGAAAACCGGAAGACAATCAGACCGGTAGCTCTCAATAACTGGAAGATAGTCCCGGAAGCCTGGGTAAAGACGGCAATGATAAGGGATTATGAGTTGTTGTTTGGAAAATAAAGCTGTAACAATCACGTTCTGAAATATGGATAAAGTGCAAGAAATAAGTCCCGACGGACTTGAGCTGCCACTGGTAGAAGAATTCTTTACGATTCAGGGAGAAGGATATCATTCAGGAGAGGCAGCATGGTTCATCAGGCTGGGTGGTTGTGATGTTGGTTGCAACTGGTGCGATTCGCGCTTTTCATGGGATCCGGCCATGCACCCACTGGTTCCGACTGAAAAGATTGTTGAACATGCACTGGGCTCAGGTTCCGGATCAGTGATTGTTACCGGCGGCGAACCCCTGATGTGGAATCTTGACCTCCTGTGCAACGGGCTGAAAAACGCAGGCCTTCGAACATTCATAGAGACATCGGGTGCATACAGGTTGAGCGGATCGTGGGACTGGATATGCCTTTCGCCGAAGAAAAACATGCCACCGAAAGGAGATATCTGCCTTAAAGCAGACGAACTTAAAGTAATTATTGAAAACAGAGATGATTTTGAATGGGCTGAGAAATACAGGAACCTGGTCGGACCCCGGTGCAGACTTTACCTCCAGCCTGAATGGAGCCGGTTCAGGACTGTCATTCCCGAAATCGTCAGCTATGTCAAGGAGAATCCCGCCTGGAAAATCTCCCTGCAGATACACAAATACATGCATATTCCCTAATATGAAACAAGGGCTGATCATAATTACGGCGTTTGTGCTGATTTTCTTTATCTCTGAGAATCAATGCTATTCGCAGAAATACCACACAACCTCGGTCAAAGCCCTTAAGTACTACAAGGCAGGAATGACTGCTTTTGACTATATTGATTACATAAATGCCGAAAACTATTTCAATCAGGCGATTGAAACGGATGAGAACTTTTTTGAGGCTTATATGATGCTTGGTGAACTGCTCTCCAAGCAGAGGAGGTACGGAGAGGCAGCCGGGAACTTTCAGAAAGCTGTCAGGCTCGATTCCACAGCCTACATGCCTGTCTTTTTCAACATGGCTACAGCTGAACTGATGTCGGGCGATTACGAAAAGGCGCTTGTTCATTACAAGGTTTATCTGGCCCAGGACAAGATATCGGAAAAGAACAGGGCACTTGCGACCATAAACATCATAAACTGTGAGTTTGCAATAGAAGCAGTTAAAAATCCTGTTCCATTCAGCCCCGAAAGCGTCGGCGAAGGCATAAACACAATTCATGACGAATACTGGCCCTCTATTACAGCTGATGGTCAGACTCTAATGTTTACGCGTCAGACTAAACCGGGTGAAAATGTTCTCAGAAGAGGCCTTTCACAGGAGGATTTTTATGTCAGTTTCATGCAGGAATCAGTCTGGTTGGATGCCGTCAATGCAGGCAGTCCCTTGAATACAAGTCAGAATGAGGGAGCACAAAGTCTTTCATCCGACGGCAACTATATGTATTTCACTGCCTGCGACCGTTCAGGAGGTCTGGGAAGCTGCGATATATTCTTTTCAGCTTTCAGCAATAATCGCTGGTCAATACCTGTCAATCTGGGAAGTCCCGTCAATACATCCTTCTGGGAAAGCCAGCCCTCGGTCAATGCCGACGGACGGATGTTGTTCTTCTCGAGTAACAGACCCGGGGGCATAGGAGGGAAGGATCTCTATTTTTCAGTCTGGAAATCGAACGGCAAATGGAGCTTTCCCCGGAACATGGGAGATAAAGTAAATACTCCGGGTGACGAGATGTCTCCGTTTATTCATTTTGACGGGCGGACTCTTTATTTTGCTTCTGACGGGCGGCCAGGGATGGGAGGTGCAGATATTTATTTCACGAGGATGCTTGAAGACACAACCTGGACCGAACCGGTAAACCTGGGTTATCCCATTAATACCTACAACGATGAGATGGGGCTTACAATAGAATCCGGAGGGGAAAAAGCTTATTTTTCATCCAGAAGGGACGACAAGGGAGGCAAAGATATATTTTCCTTCAAGCTTCATGAGGCTGTGCAGCCCGACCCTGTTGCATATATCAAGGGAAAAGTTACCGACAAGGTAACCGGTCAGATGCTTGTTGCAGAATATGAGTTGGTAAACCTGACGACAGGAAAATCAGTCTTCAATAATCAGACTGATACCAAAGGTAATTTTCTGGTTTGTCTCCCGTCGGGAAATAATTACGGCCTTAATATAAGCAAGGACGGTTATCTCTTTTATTCTGAGAATTTCATGCTGGAGGGGACACATTCGGTTTTTCAGCCTTTCATTAAAAATATAATGCTCAGCCCGTTCAGGGTAGGGGAAAAGATGCTTCTGTCAAATGTGTTCTTTGAAGTCGATTCGTGGCAGCTTAAAAAGGAATCCGTTACTGAACTTAACATGCTGTCTGATTTATTGAAGACCAACAAGGAACTCAGGGTTGAAATAGGGGGATATACCGATTCAACGGGATCGGAAGAACACAATCTTAACCTTTCCGAAAAGAGGGCTCTTGCAGTGGTTGATTTCCTTGTGGCCAGCGGTATCCCTCAGGGGAGGCTGACTCACAGGGGATACGGAAATGCTTCACCTGTGGGAGATAATGTCACCTCCGAAGGACGAAAGCTGAACAGACGTACTGAGGTTCAGATCACAGAGTACCAAAAATAGAACAGCTGCATTGGCAGGCAGCTGTTCAGGACTCATACGTTGGTATGCAAACATTGAAATTGACTTTTCTTCTTATATCAGGTAGGACTCATAGTACTCGAAAATTCGTTGATTGAATTATCGCGGCTTGCAGCCGCTGCGACAGGAATTGAAAAGCAGATGGAAGAACCTGTCCTTCCGTTGTTTTCAATCCAGATGGATCCGTCCATCATCCGGATCAGCTTTCGGGCAAGTGCCATGCTTACAGCCATATGTATGTCGTTATACTTTGCAAGGGATTCTGACATATCCCTGCTTTGAAGGAATTCCCTGCATTTCAGGTAACCCTGCCCTGAATCCGTAATACAGAACCTGAGCTTTCCTTCATTTATATTATAACTGACCTTAATATAACCTGATTCCGTGTTGCTCAAAGCGATTTGGAATAAATTGCGAATTACCCTTGTCACCCTGTTCGCATCAAAAAGGAAGTCAGGTCTCTGGCAGGCCACATTATCGGACACAAGCAGAAGACCCTTGTATCTTTCTCTTTTTATTATATCCCTGAACTCTGAAAAAAGATCCGCGAACATCTTACCTGTGTGAACGATTCCTGGTTCCGAAATTGAATTACCCGCATCAATGATTGCGGAATCCAGGAAATTGTCAAACAGAGAAATTATCTGTTCGCATGAATTGTAAATATGATTGCTGAATTCTTCCCTCTCCTGTTCACAGTATTCCTTTTTATTCATCATGAATGAGAAGGCAACTATTGCGTTCATCCGGGTCCTCATCTCACGCGACAACTCAGTCAGTACAGTTGGACAGCCTGATACCGGTTCAACCAACTGATCACCGTTTCTGACCTGATCCCTCTTCACCGGAGCATGGTCGCCCGAATCAACCTTCATATACCCAAAAAAGTCGAACATTTTAATCCTGTTAAGGTTAGAGGGACAATTATTTCAGGTACCTGAGTATTTTCCTTGCTTCTTTCCTGTAGATGGTCTTTGAATCTTCAATTGTTGCCAGCTGGTTGACAGCTTTAGCTGTTTCACCTGTCTTTATGTAACACAGGGCAAGATACCACTGCGCATGATCAATAAAGAAGTTGCTATTGTCATCTATGACTTTTGAAAATGAGCCGCTTGCTTCAGGATAATTCTGGGTTTCGAAGTTTGAAATACCGTTAAGCAGCTCCGTATGCATATCACCAGGATTGTCTTCAAGTACCCTGGAAAAGTAGGTTGCGGCATTCCTGTAATCCCTGACGTTGTAGTATTCCACCGCAAGCCGGAAATCATCTGAATTTGCAGCCATGTTCGCCGAACGGGATATTGTGGCCACTTCATACGGTTTGTAGTAGCGGCTGATTATCTCGTCGCTGTCAGGCTTGCCGCGTGAAAGCAACGCGATGCTTCCTATAATTACAAAGGTGGCTATTGCGGCAGCGAACTTTATATTCAGCGATCTCCGGGGTTTTACTTCTGGCACCGGCTCCTTTCTCTGCTTCTCAAGAGCATTCAGTTTATTGCGCAGATTCATTATATCCCGGTCCTTCAGAATCATATCGGTTCTGCTGCGCAACTCGACCTCCCGGCGAAGCTTCTCATTACCTTCCAGTTCTTTTCTGAACCATTCCTTTTCAGCTTCATCCATTTCACCGGCATTATACCGTTCGATAAAGTATGAAAAATCAATTGTTTTCATAGCAATATTAAGTTTAGAAATATTTCCAATCATCATCCATTCAGACTGATAGCATGTGCATGCCTGATGCTCAGGCCAGAGCACTCCGAATGTAATTCCAATGCCGGGAATAAAATTCAGGCAGCCCGGCTGAAATTCAAGTAACCAAAAACAACCTTTTGCCGTTTCAACAAACCCTGCCTTCAATAAAGCAGGATCCGGCAGTTATATTTTATCAAATCTTGACAGGAGGTAATGAGGGTTTCAGAATAGGGTCGGCATCACCGCCTTTTACACAAATCATTTCTTCAACTGTCAGTGCATAGACATCAAGATTCACATCGGCGTTTTTTACGTTCAGGGTTTTCATAGTGCTGATTTTTTTACATTAATAATTATTTCGGGTAATTCGCAATTTTTAAGTCAAATTCTATGTATCATGTCGGAATACCCTGTTTTGTGACAATGAAAATTGAATTATTTTTAATATATTTTCTTAATTCAAGATAATCAGCAACATACAAAACAGAAAAAAATGACACTCAGGCTTTCATAATAACATTTTTTGTAAACTTGCGTTTTGGCACTGGGGAAAGACAAATAAATCAGCGACCTTGATGTTTTCAGGCATCTTCATAAAGTCATTATTGGTATTTTACTTTTCTACCGTCTGTTTTCAACAGGAATTTGCAGTCAGGGATTCCGGTCAGGAACTTGCCGGATTGAATGAAGCCTTTCATGCATCAATAGCTGCAGGTGACACATCCGGATCGAGGGATCTGCTGTATTCAATCCTGAAGATTCTCAGGGAGGATCGGGCTGACAATATCACCGTCTCAAATTCACAGTATTATATTGGTGTCTATTATCTGCTGAACGGCAGGAACAAGGACGCTGTCAACTGGCTGGGATCGTCCGTAACTATCCGCGAGCAAACAAAGACTGTCGACGAGGTGTATGCCAAGTGCCTGTTTAATCTGGCACTGGCACACTCCAAACGCGGAGATTTCAAAAAGATGGAGGAGAGCATACTCAAATTCCTTGATGCTGAAAAGTCCCTGCATGGTGATAATAGTCCCGAACTTCTGGATGGATATTCTGCATTGACAGGGGCCTGCATCAGCCTTAAGGACTACAGCCGGGCCATAGAATCCGGAAATAAGGCACTCAATCTTATAGGGGAGAACAGGAGTGAGCATATTAACGAAATGGCAATCCTTTATGTGAATATCGGGATAAGCCATGCATTTCTGTCCGACTATGCAAAGGCGGTATTGTTCCTTGAGAGGGCAGAATCGCTGTACCGGACCAGTTCCCTTCCAATGGATGAAAACTATATTAACCTGCTTAACAGCCTCGCCTCTAATTATCATTTCCTGGGACAGCGTGAAAAGTCCGAACAGTATTTCAACAAGGGTATCAGTATGATAAGCTCGGCAAACTCCGATCTGTCTCTTAATTTTCTGAACAGCTTTGCAATAAACATGGGAAATGCCGGGGAAGCATTCAAGGGGGAGGAGATACTGGCCGGCTCTCTTGACAAGGCCGGAAAGGTCTTTGGGCAAAGCTCAAGAGAATATTGCGAAGTTCTCAAGAACTACGCCGAATTTCTCAAAAATTTCAAACTGGACATTGGTAAATCAATCGCATTGTTTGAAAAGTGCAATGAATTACTTAAGGACAACAAAGAAGATATTGCTCTGAATGAATCGGTCCTGCTGGGATATGCGCAGGCTCTTTCGGATAATGGGGAGAATGAAAAAGCTCTTGGGATCATTCAGAACCTTCTTTTTGAAGGCAGGGAAGGGACAGATAGAGGTTCAGGACTTGAAAATCCCGATCCTGGTCTTATTGAACCAAACCAATGGTCGTTAAAGCTGCTTAAGGCGAAGTACAGGACACTCCATGGGATTTATGGAAAAAAACCCGATCAGGGTTACCTCCTGGCTGCAGCTGGAACGTCCGAGCTGATTGTTTCAGTGATCGAAAAGATCAGGATAAGCATCAGCGAGGAAGAGAGCAGGCTTGTGCTCGGCGACAGGTTCAGGGATTCATATCTGCATGCTATCCGCGATCTTGACCTGTGCTACCGTAAAACCGGCGACATCAAATATCTGAACAAGGCTTTCGAGTATTCCGAAAAATCGAAGGTTGCCGGACTACTGGCTTCAACACGCGAACTCAGGGCAACAGAGTTTCATATTCCTGTAGAAACAGCAGAACTTGAGCGCAGGCTGAAAGTGGAAATAGGCTTCTATGAAGCCAGAATAAATGAGGAAGAATCCAAAAAGGAAAGTGATGAATCCCTTTTGGAGGAATGGAAAGAACTTCTCCTGTCCGCCACACAGAAACGGGACTCCCTCATAGCTGTTTTCGAGCGGATGTATCCTGGTTATTATCAAATAAAATACAATACTGAGGTTATTTCACCGGAAAAGATACCGGGAATTTCCGGCCGGAACACCAACTACCTTAACTATGTTGTATCAGACAGCCTTCTTCATATTTTTGTTGTAAACAGGAAGTATCTCCGGCTGGTTACAGTAAACATCGATTCAACCTTTTTCAATGATATCAGACAGTTCAGGACTCTTCTGTCGGAACCTGACAATAATGCCCGGACGGGTTTCAATAATTACATCTCAACAGGCTACAGTCTTTACCGGACAGTGCTGGAACCCGTGAAGGAATTTCTGATTTCAAACAAACTTCTGATCTCTCCCGACAACATTCTTTCCTACATACCATTCGAAGCGCTGCCTGTCAGCCCTGAATCAGGCAGCCAGGCCATGTTCAGCGAAATTCCGTATCTTCTTAAAGATTACAGCGTTTCCTATACCTATTCTGCAACAATGCTTACTGAATCCGTCAGCAACGATCACAGTTTCTCAAACTCTCTTGTTGCATTTGCCCCAAGCTATAATGGCAGGATCGATGTTGACTCACTCATGAAGTCAAGGCAATCAAGGGTATCAACCCTGTACGACCTGAAATATGCCAGGACTGAGGCTGAATATGTTGCAGATCTGACCGGCGGCAGGCTTTATCTCGACAATGAAGCCAGGGAATCGGTTTTTAAAACAGTGGCAGCGGAATATGATATAATTCATCTTGCAATGCATACCTTATTGAACGACCAGGATCCAATGCATTCAAAGATGATTTTTTCGCAGGATAATGATTCACCGGAGGATGGCAACCTTAATACCTGGGAGGTTTATGGGATTCCGCTTAAGGCAAAAATGGTTATTCTAAGCTCCTGTAACACCGGAAGCGGTGCCCTGCATTCAGGCGAGGGCATTCTGAGTCTTGCCAGGGGCTTCGTTTATTCAGGATCCAGATCAGTTGTTATGTCAATGTGGGAAATCGAGGACAGGTCGGGCGCTGAGATAGTAAATAAATACTACCGCAACATCAGGCATGGTGCGTCAAAAAGCAAGGCATTACGAAAGGCAAGGCTTGACTATCTGAGGAATTCCGACATGCTGCGCTCTCACCCTTATTTCTGGGCGTCGCTGGTTATTTACGGTAATAATACGCCGATATATTTTTCAGTGTGGCTGAAGGTTGTCGCAGGACTGCTTCTCCTCTTAGTTCCCGCAATACTTTTCCTTATCTATCGGAAATCAAGATAATCCTTGTATTCCGGGTCTGATTTCACAAGCTCAATCAGCGCCTCTTTACTAAGGTACTTCTTACGCCTTGCGTAGGTTTCATTCTTGAGATTCATTTTTGCGGCTATCTCCGGGTATGAGAATCCCTCGGAGAACATCGAAAGGATAGTCTGCGCATCATCGCTCAGCTTTCTGAAAGCCCGGTTTACTATACTCTCAAGAAGCAGATCCGGATCGTCACCTTCCTCATTATCAGGATAATCATGGTCAATCCCGGTATGTCTCATCCTTCTTCTCAGCTGGACATTCCAGATATTCCTTGCAATGCCGTAAAAATAACCTTTGAGGTCAGTCGTCAGAGTGAAACCATCAGAGGTGATCTGACGATAAAGTGTTATAATGGATTCCTGGAACACATCGGGGACATCGGACTCCGACCCGCTGTTTCTGAGCACATGATGCCTTACAGTCTCAAGATAATTATCATAGAGCCAGTTAAGTATCTGATCATCCTGTCGCCGGATTCCGTCTACTATCGTACTATCTGAGATTCTTCGGAACAATTGCTGATTTTTTGCCCGGATAAATTGACAAATATACAATTTCCCGCGGCCGAAAGTATCGAACTGACAGCGCGGCAGGTACGCAAATTAACAATTTAAGACGTTTATGATAAATAATAAATATATTTACTCCTCTTAATTAAACGGTTAAGGACCGGAAAATGTTATTCCCTTTTGTAAAACAATACGATGCAATGGATTGTGGCCCTGCGTGCCTCAAGATGATAGCGGCGTATCACGGGAAGAACTTTTCAATAGATTACCTCCGGAAGAAATGCTTTATAACGAAAGAGGGAGTATCATTCCTAGGATTGTCGGAGGCTGCAGATTCAGCCGGGTTCAGGACAATGGGTTTAAAAATACCCTTTGAAGTGCTTCAGGAAAAAATCGCACTGCCATGCATAGTTCACTGGCGTCAGAAACACTTTGTGGTTGTTTACAGGATTAAGAAGGGAAAAATATATGTAGCGGACCCTGCGACCGGGCTTGTTACCTATACGAAGGATGAATTCGAAAAGAACTGGGCCACCACAATTATCGACGGTAAGCCAGCAGGCCTGGCACTGACCGTTGAACCGACTCCCGCGCTTTACAGCCTCGATGATCAGCCTGAAAAGACAGGAGGCTTCAGGTTCCTTCTGAAATACTTCAGATTATACAGGAAGTATTTCGGTCAGCTTCTACTTGGGCTTCTTATCGGGAGTTGCATCCAGCTTATTTTTCCCTTCCTGACCCAGTCGATTATTGACATCGGGATCAACAATAATGACCTGGGATTTATTTACCTGATACTCTTTGCCCAACTGGCGCTGATACTTGGCAGAATGTCGGTTGAATTCATCCGAGGATGGCTGCTCCTTCACATCGGATCGAGAGTTAACGTTGCCGTGGTTTCAGGCTTTCTGAACAAGCTGATGTCACTTCCCGTTGCCTTTTTTGATACAAGGCTCACAGGCGATATAATCCAGCGAATTGATGACAACAACCGGATCGAGGAGTTTCTTACATCAGCCAGCCTCAGCATCTTATTTTCCTTTGTGAATCTTGTTGTGTTCGGTATAGTGCTTGCTGCTTTCAGTCTGAAAATATTCCTGATTTTCCTTGCGGGAACATGCCTTTATATTTTGTGGGTTTCGCTTTTTCTCAAGCCGAGGGCGAAGCTGGATGACATCCGGTTCAGGGAAATGTCAGTTTCAAGTTCGAAGCTGATAAACATAATCAACGGAATGCAGGAGATAAAGCTGACGCAAAGCGAGACAAGCAAGCGCTGGGACTGGGAGGGCCATCAGGCATCCCTGTTCGCCCTTAAGGTTAAAGGTCTCGGGCTTATTCAGTATCAGTCGGCCGGTGCCACCCTTGTCAATGAGGTAATGAATATTTTAATAACGATTTTTGCAGCAACGGCTGTTCTGAAGGGACAAATGACACTGGGTATGATGCTTGCCGTTCAGTTTATAATCGGACAGCTCAATATTCCTGTAAACCAGATCATAGGCTTCTTTCGCATGTCGCAGGATGCCAGGATCAGTCTCGACCGCCTTGCCGAGGTTCATAATATGGATGATGAGGAACCATCCCCTGAGGACAAGCTTCAGCAAATGCCGGACGACAGGACAATCAGGATAAACAATCTTTCGTTTCAGTATGAGGGTCCCCGTTCGCCTTATGCCCTTAAGGATATCAGTCTTGATATAGAACCAGGCCGGACAATAGCAATTGTAGGCACAAGCGGCAGCGGTAAGACAACACTCCTGAAGATGCTTCTTGGGTTCTATCAGCCGGTGGGCGGAAACATAGCTGTTGGCGGAACCAGTCTGTCAGACATCAGTCTGAGGCTCTGGAGAAAAAAGACGGGAGCAGTAATGCAGGATGGATTCCTCTTTCCCGACACAATTGCAGGCAATATAGCCCCGGGGGCTGCGGCAATTGACGAGGCCCGGCTTCGTGAAGCGGTTGAAACAGCCAACATTAGGGAATTCATTGAATCGCTCCCGCTGGGATACAACACGAAGATCGGCGCAAATGGCCATGGCCTCAGTCAGGGCCAGAAACAGAGACTGCTGATAGCCCGGGTAGTATACAAGGATCCGGAAATAGTCCTGTTCGACGAAGCCACGAATTCCCTCGACGCAAATACTGAAAAAGCAATAGTTGAGAATCTGTCAGGTTTCTTCAGAAATAAAACGGTAATTATTGTAGCCCATCGTTTGAGTACTGTCAGGAATGCTGATAAAATAGTCGTTCTTGAAGGAGGCCGGATCATTGAGACCGGAAATCACCAGGAACTTGTCGAAAGCAGAGGTGCGTATTACAATCTGGTCAAAAACCAGCTGGAACTGGGTAATTGAGTAACTGAATATGGAAGAGCCGGTAAAGGACGAAATAGTATATTCAGAACCTGTAAGGGAAATTATGGGGGCTGTGCCCGGCAGGATACTGAGATGGGGTACCGCTATCATACTTGCAGTCCTGGTTCTGTTTATATTTTTCCTGTGGCTTGTGAAATATCCCGACAGGATTCCCGCACCCGTTGAAATTACAACTGTTAACCCGCCTGCCGAACTTGTTTCAAAAATATCCGGAAGGATAAAAAATCTATATGTGAACGACAGGGATGAGGTCGGTGAGGACCAGCTCCTTGCAGTAATGGAAACAGCAGCCTCGATCGGCGAAATCAACAGACTCAAATCATTGGTTGACACTGTAACTGACCCGGGCGGGCTGCTTCAGCAATCACTTCCGGTTTTTACCGAACTCGGAGAGCTTCAGAGTTACTGGAGTTCATTCCTGAAAAGCCTGTCTGATCACAGTAATTACAATATCAACGACTTCTACGGCAATAAAATCCTTTCTCTTACAGATGAGATTAACGCTATCCTGGCTTATATCGGCAGGGTAAGGGTGAAGGAAGATTTGTACTCTGAGAACCAGATGCTTGAGACACGGAAATTCAGGAGGGATTCGTTGCTTTTTTCAGAAGGAGTCTACTCGGAAAGCGAGCTGGAGAAATCACGCCAGGCCCTTATCATGATTAACATCGAACTTCAGCAGGTACGGCTCGATCACTCTCAGAAATCAATTGAACTTGCTGAAAAAAGGCAGTTGCTTCAGGATTACAGAATTAAAAGACTGGAGGACCGTGAGAAGTACTATTCGGTTCTTAGTGAATCTTTTATGAATCTCAGGGCTCAGTTAAGGATATGGGAAAATACATATTTGCTCGTATCACCTGTGTCGGGGACGGTAACACTTACAAAGTTCTGGAGCGAAAATCAGACGGTTGGAGAGGATGAACCTGTTTTGAGTGTCATTCCAACGGAGACCGGCGACTATATCGGCAGGATCAGCCTCAAAATGAACCGTTCCGGGAAGGTCAAACCCGGTCAGGATGTCCACATCAAATTAAGCGGCTACCCGTACCTGGAATTTGGGATGGTAAGGGGAATCGTAAAATCAAAATCCCTGGTTCCTTCAGCTGATTCATATATAATCGAGATATCCCTGCCTCAGGGCCTTACAACACTTTACGGCAAAAATCTCGATTTTACACAAAACATGCAGGGTACTGCAGAGATCATCACAGAGGACCTTCGTCTGCTTGAGAAAATTCTCAATCCCGTCAGGCATCTTGTTTCCCGGAACCGGAGCCGGGATACCTCCCTGAATAAGGCTCATAGTCATCCCTGACCGAGTGCAACGATCCGGTGCCTGCCGGTTTCTGAACAGAATGCTTCTCTTTTTCCTTTTTTAAATACTTACGGTACAAGCTTATGCCAACTGCAACCAATGCCACAACTGCAAAGATAATATCATTGTTTTCCATCTTTTTCTGATTTGAAATTCCCGATAATCCGGTTTATACAATTACTGAAATCAAATATATCACTTTTTCATTCAACCAATAAACTTGTTTTAAACATACTGCCAACACTTCCGCGAACCCTTATCATTTCATCAGTTACTGCATTTGAGCCTTAATTGGGTCTATTTCTTATTTTTACATAATAGTTTGAGTTTTAACAAATAATTCAATATTTTCGTAGTCTGAAAAAATCATGGGTTGCCATGGTATGATGTTTTATTGAAGATATTGAACCTTAAAGGATTGGATATGATTAAGGATAATCCGGATGACACTGTTCATGAAGAACAGAACGAGGCGGAAGTGACCGCTTCGGGTACTGAGAACGCTTTAGACAAGGAAACGGCAGAACCGGAAAAGGCTGTCGGGGACAAAGAAGAGGACGGAGCAGAAGACATAGAGGTGAATACGGCTGAGGCAGATCAGGAAACGACTGAGGCAAATCAGGAAACGACTGAGGCAGATCAGAAAACGACTGAGGCAGTCGAAGAATTGGCTGATGTTGTCGATGAAGCGGCTGAAACAGTCGATAAAACTGCCGAAGCAAACCACGAAACGGCTGAGGCAGATCGGGAAATTATTAAAGCAGACGAAAATTCGCAGGTTGCGGAAGCTGAAAAATCTGACGATAAGGGAGCAGAAGACGCCGAACTTCCACCAGTAGATTACTCCGGTTTCTCAAAAAACGAGCTTGTAGAGACCCTGGGATTGATTATTGAGAACAGGCCTCCTGCTGAGATCCGTGAGGATGTTGAGAGGATCAAGACACTCTTTTACAAAAAGATCAGGCACGAGGCTGAAGAACGCAAGACGAAATTTCTTGAGGGTGGAGGTAAAATCGAAGATTACAAGATCTGGGTCGACCCTCTTGACTACCAGGTAAAAGAGCTTCTCGACAAGTACCGGGAGAAGAAAAATGATTACTCCCGCGTTCAGGAAGCAGAGAAATATGATAACCTCAAGAAGAAATACGATATAATCGATAAGATAAAGGATCTGGTTAACCGTGAAGAATCAATAAATAAGACTTTTCACGATTTCAGGTCGCTTCAGAATGAATGGCATTCCATCGGCGTGGTTCCGCAGGCCTCTCTTAAAGACCTGTGGGAAAACTATCACCACAGCGTGGAAATCTTCTATGATTATATAAAGATCAACAAGGAACTGAGAGACCTTGATCTGAGAAAAAACCTCGAGCTTAAGGTCCTCCTTTGTGAAAAGGCAGAGGAATTAATGCTGGAGCCCAATCCGGTGAATGCATTCCGAATGCTTCAGGAGTTTCACGACCAGTGGCGCGAAATAGGACCTGTTCCGCCGGAATCCAAAAATGAAATATGGGAGAGGTTCAAGGAAGCCACCAGCCAGGTCAACAAAAGGCACCATGAATACTTCGAGAAGCAGAAAGACGACCAGAGAAAGAACCTCGAAGCCAAAATAGCATTATGCGAAGAGGTTGAAGCCATCAACCTCCTTGAAATGAAGAATTTCAGGGATTTCGACGAGAAAGCCGATAAGATCGTTTCTCTTCAGAAAATGTGGAGGACGATCGGATTTGCTCCAAAAAAACAAAACAATAAGGTATATCAGCGATTCAGGGAAGCCTGTGATGCTTTCTTTGAGAAAAAGCGGACTTTCTATGCCGATAACAAGGAGACCCAGCTTAACAATCTCCAGCTTAAGACAGAGCTTTGCGTTCAGGCAGAAGCCCTGCAGGAAAGCACCGATTGGAAAGCCACCTCCGATGCACTGATTAAGCTTCAGAGGGAATGGAAGGAAATCGGACCTGTACCCAGAAAACTGTCAGAGAAGACCTGGAAACGATTCAGGAAAGCCTGCGATCATTTCTTCAACAAGAAAGCTGAACATTTCTCCACACTGGATTCATCTTATGAAGACAACCTTAAAGCCAAAATTGCCATTATTGAGGAACTTGAAAAGTTTGAACCCGGAAATGACGTTCATTCGGCATTCGAAAGGCTTAAGGACATTCAGCGGAAATGGACGGAAATAGGCTTCGTTCCGTTTAATAAAAAGGAAGAGATAACCAACAGGTACAGAAACGCGCTTAACAAGGAATTTGACAGGCTGAAAATAGCTGATGAGGACAAGACAATCCTGAAATACAGGACCAAGCTCGACAGCCTCAGGACTAATCCCAAGGCTTCAAGGAAAGTCCAGAACGAACGCGACAAGTTTTTCACAAAAATCAAACAGCTTGAAGGTGATATTGTACTCTGGGAAAATAATATAGGTTTCTTTGCCAAGTCGGCGAATGCGGAAACAATGATCAGGGAAGTGCAAAATAAGATTGAGAGTGCAAAGAAAATGATCAAAACACTCGAGGAAAAAGTCAGAATGATTGACCAGTCAGGCTTTGACGAGTAACAGAATGAAACAGAGTTGAAACGATAAATTTCCCTAAGTTGGCTGAAGTTAAATATGTTTTTGTAACAGGCGGAGTAACATCTTCGCTGGGAAAAGGAATTATATCCTCGTCACTGGCAAAACTCCTTCAGGCAAGGGGCTATTCGGTCACAATCCAGAAACTTGATCCCTACATTAACGTAGATCCCGGAACCCTTAATCCCTATGAACACGGTGAATGCTACGTCACTCTTGACGGGGCCGAAACAGACCTTGATCTGGGGCACTACGAGAGGTTCCTCAATGTACCTACAAGCCAGGCAAATAATGTAACTACGGGAAGGATTTACCAGACTGTAATAAATAAGGAGAGAAAAGGAGATTATCTCGGCAAGACGGTTCAGATCATCCCGCATATCACTGATGAAATAAAGAGAAGAATCAAGATTCTGGGCTCGGGAAGTAAATTTGACATTGTGATAACCGAGATCGGCGGCACGGTGGGCGACATTGAATCGCTGCCCTATATTGAGGCGGTAAGGCAGCTCCGCTGGGAACTCGGGCCTAAAAACTGCATAGTTATTCATCTTACACTGGTTCCTTATTTGTCGGCATCAGGGGAATTAAAGACCAAACCCACCCAGCATTCTGTAAAAGCCTTGCTCGAAGCCGGAATCCAGCCTGAAATACTGGTACTGAGGACAGAGAAAAACCTGACTCGCGATATCCGCAGGAAAGTTGCACTTTTCTGCAACGTGGAGGAGTATGCAGTCATCGAATCGGTTGATGTTTCTACAATATATGAGGTGCCCCTGAAAATGCTGGAGGAAAAGCTCGATGTTACAGTGCTTAAAAAGCTGTCCCTTCCTGCTTCAGAAGAACCGCCTCTGACTGAATGGAGAGATTTTCTGAGAAAGTTCCAGAATCCTAAACATTCGGTGCGGATAGGACTTGTGGGTAAGTATGTGGAACTTCCCGATGCGTATAAATCGATTAATGAAGCATTTATACATGCAGGTTCAATGAATGAATGTGAAGTTGATGTTGTATTCATTCATTCAGAGGATGTTACTGATGACAATGTCGACAGAATACTGAATGGGATGAAGGGCATTGTTGTCGCACCCGGTTTTGGATCGCGGGGTATTGACGGTAAAATAATTGCCGTAAGGTATGCAAGGGAGAAAAACCTGCCTTTCCTGGGTATCTGTCTTGGAATGCAATGCGCTGTAATCGAATTTGCGAGGAATGTACTGAATCTTTCAGGAGCAAACTCGACCGAATTCAACCATAAGACGCATCATCCGGTGATCGACCTCATGGAGGAACAGAAAAGTGTTACCGATAAAGGTGGTACGATGCGACTGGGTGGATACAAATGCAAAGTGGTAAAAGGAACTCTTGCATCAAAGACTTACGGCAAAACTGAAGTCATTGAAAGGCACCGCCACAGATATGAATTCAATAACAGCTACTCCGATGACTTCAGGAATAATGGCATGATCGCCTCGGGGATAAATCCCGAATCAGACCTGGTGGAGATCATAGAGATACCCTCGCATAAATGGTTTATCGGAGTTCAGTTTCATCCCGAATATAGCAGCACAGTAGAGAATCCGCATCCTCTGTTTGTGAGTTTCATTAAGGCATGCATAAAGTGAGTGGGGCGGAAGGATAATATTAAAACAGTAGAATGGACAGGAATACTATTACCGGACTGATTCTGATCTTCGCAATATTTATCGGATTCAGCATTTATAATGGCAGCAGGATGAACAAGGCCTATGAATCGGTCGTTGAAGTGGCCGATTCATTGTACGCTGCCGGTGATCTTGAATATGCAAGGGCAGAATATATCAATGCCCTTCGCTTTAAGCCTAACCAGGCCGATGCGGTTGCGAAAGTCAATGAGATCAACAGGCTTCTGGGTTTCGCTCCTGCAGTGCAGACAGCCGATAAAATGCCGGCCGCTGAAGCCCCTGCCGGATCACTTACCCCGGTTCCGGCTGCGGTTGTCGCCGATTCGGGAAGATTTGGCGCTTTCGGAGCTGCCGTCTCGGGAAATAATGAGTTCATTATCCTTGAAAACAACAGGATTGAACTGAAAATTGCAACAAGGGGAGGAAAGGTCTACTCGGCCAGGGTTAAGGATTACACAACTCACGACTCCCTGCCTCTGATCCTTTTCTCAGGCGATTCAACCGTGTTTGGTTTTAACTTCTATACAGCCGACAATAAGGCAATTCAGACTAATGATCTGTTTTTTACACCTGTTGGAGGCGACCGTCATATTACTGTTACTGACGGCCCCCGGAGTGTCGCACTCAGGCTTCTAGCAGGCGATGAGAAATATATTGAGTACAAATACACACTCGAGCCCGACCGGTACATGGTCGATTTTGATGTAGCCTTCAAATCGCTGGATGGTATCGTTGCCCCGAACCTGAGCAATATTACCCTCGACTGGCGGATGTACCTGCCACAACAGGAAAAGGGGAGGCAGAATGAGGAATATTATACTACAATAAAATACAAGTATTACCAGGACGATGTTGAAGGCATCCGGCTCCGGCAGTCAAAAGATGTAGAGACATCCGACCTTCCCACAAAACTTAGCTGGATAGCCTTCCAGGATCAGTTCTTCTCATCAGTCCTGATCAGCAAGGATCACTTCCTGAACGGCATGGTGGTCTCCACAAAAACACCGGGCTTTGAAAAGCATATTAGATATTTTACTGCAGAGGTTGGGGTGCCTTACACTCCCGGAACCGATAATAATGTCGGGATGAAGCTTTATTATGGCCCGAACCACATTTCTACTCTGAAAAAGGAGGGACTCGAGCTTGACCAGCTTGTCTTTCTTGGAAAAAATATTATCGGATGGATCAACAGGTTTATGATAATTCCAGTCTTCAACTGGCTTGAAAAGTATATTGGCAGCTACGGATTGATAATACTGATCCTTACTTTCCTGATCAAGATCATTCTTTTTCCGCTGACCTTCAAGTCTTACCAGTCCACGGCCAAGATGCAGGTGTTGAAACCCATGGTTGAAGAAATTGGCAAGAAATTCCCCAAGCAGGAAGATGCAATGAAGAAACAGCAGGCCACCATGGACCTGTATAAGCGGGCAGGAATAAATCCGATGGGAGGGTGTCTTCCGATGCTCCTTCAGATGCCGATTCTGTTTGCAATGTTCCGGTTTTTCCCGGTGTCAATTGAACTGAGGCA
>JAVEXG010000159.1:0-7327 GCA_034004115.1 Bacteroidales bacterium
ATGGCAGAAGAGCTTAACAACAAGCGTCCTCCTGCCAATGTTATGAACTGGATAAGGAACAGGGAAAACCAGGTTGTGAAACCTGTTGCACCGGGCCGGAACGACCCCTGCCCCTGCGGATCGGGAAGGAAATTCAAGAACTGCTGCATGGGAAAGCCCGGAATCCTTTTATAACCCGGATTGGTAGCTGCAAGGCTACGGCAGATTGAGTGATCAGTTCGGAAGAAAACTCCGTGCAAGTTCCTCGCTGTCGTCGTATTTAATCATCAGCTTTCCGAGGCGCTTGTGAAGTTTCTTCCTTATCCGCGTATATGACGGATCGTCATATACATTCTTCATTTCGAGCGGATCTGCCACTCTGTCGTACAACTCCCATTCGTCAATGTCGTAATAGTAATGCATCAGTTTATAGCGCTGGGTGCTCATGCCGTAATGGCGCTTGACCATGTGCGATCCGGGATATTCATAATAATGATAATAATGCTCCTTTCTCCAGTTACCCGGTGTCTGGCCCTTTAGGATCTTTACCATGCTTCTGCCCTGCATATCTTCAGGCACGTCGACACCGGCGATTTCAAGGAATGTTTCTGGAAGGTCGATATTTGATACCATGTCGCCGTTTACCGTTCCGGGCTTTGTAACCCCGGGCCAGCTTATAAGCAGCGGTGTCCGGTACGATTCCTCGAACATAAGTCTCTTATCGAACCATCCATGCTCACCAAGATAAAATCCCTGATCAGAGGCGTAAATAACCACCGTATTTTTGTCAAGACCTGTTTCCTTCAGATAATCCAGCACCTCCCCCACGCTTTTATCCACGGCTGCAATACAGGCAAGATAATCCTGAAGGTAGCGCTGGTATTTGAACCTTACAAGCTCATCACCCGAAAGGTTAGATGAATAGAACTCGCGTATAATCGGATTATAAACCGAATCCCATTTTGCGATTTGCACGGGATCGAGTCTTGCAAGTCCGGTTGACTTCATCTTCGACCTGTCCTTGTACAGTTTCAGGTCCTCCTCCAGCCTCATTGTCTTTGAGATTGTCATGTCCTGCGTTTTTTCGGCAGTTCCCCGGTCGGAATAATCGTCGAAAAGAGTGGGAGGTTCAGGAAATGTAACGTCCTTGTATAGAGTCAGTTCTTCAGGTCCCGGCTGCCATTCCCTGTGAGGGGCTTTGTGGTGCATCATAAGCATGAATGGTTTGCCTGAATCTTTGGCATCCTCAAGCCATTCGATGCATTTATCTGTAATTAGCTTCGTGACATAACCATTTTCGGTATGTTTTCCTTCCCTTGTTATGAACTCGGGATTGTAGTAGCTTCCCTGCCCGGGCAGTATTTCCCAGTGGTCGAATCCTGTGGGATCGGACCCCAGATGCCATTTTCCTATCATGGCTGTCGAGTAACCGGCCTTCTGCAGAAGTTTGGGGAAGGTTTGCTGGGAGCCGTCGAAAGGCTTCTGTCCTTCGTTTGTAACAAAACCGTTCAGGTGACTGTATTTACCCGTTAGGATTACTGCCCGGCATGGGCCTGAAATTGAATTGGTTACAAGACACCTGTCAAATCTGATGCCTTCCCTGGCAATCCTGTCGATATTTGGTGTTGCAGCCAGTTCCTTCAGCGCGCCTCCGTAGGCGCTTATCGCCTGGTAAGCGTGGTCGTCGGACATGATGTAGATTATATTAGGACGCTGCCCTGTGTTCTGCGCTGACGCCTGATGACAGCATAAAGCAGCCATTCCAATCATTGCGGTGAGTTTAAGGTCGGGTTGCATAGTTATTTGGTCTGTTTGATTTCAAATGTTCCTTTCAGTTCTTCACTGCCGCTGTATCCGTAACGGACCGCCTTCACACGGATATTGTAACTGCCGGGCTTAAGGTGTATTGGTCCTGAATACAGCAGCCAGTGCGGATTATCCTTTTCCTCAAAAGTGTACACAACAGAGGCTCCGTGAGTCGGACAGTAGAATGACAGTGTCATTGGCGATGACCAGGTACCGCCTGTCCTCAGGTTTTTTGATGCCCTGTCCTCCGGTGAGTTGACAATGAAATAAGGGGTGTCGGTCACGGGTTGTTTCATGTCGGGCCACATCTGCCTTATCATTTCAGGTTCATTCATATGGCCCAGGTCTCCTGTCGTCAGCGTCCATTGTTCATGTTTTTCCCTGAGTTCATCCAGTACTTTCAGATACTTTGGGTCAGCTGCAAGGTTGTTTATCTGGTATGGGTCATTCCTTACGTCATAAAGCTCCTCGGGAGGCCTGGTGGAAGCCATCCATGATTTCTGAGGTCCTGTTAACCTGCCTTCAGCATCGAGCCTGAGCATTTCCTTGTAAATGGGCATATTGTTGAGGTAGGGAACCCAGATCTGAAATGATTCATTGGGATAGTAATTGCGTATGTACAGAAAATCTTTTGTTCTTACCGAGCGAATCATGTCGTAAGATTCATCAACCCGGTCGCGGGCTGCATAAACGGCATCCCTTTCAGGCTTTGTCTGGCTGCCGAGGAAAGGTCTTCCCTGCATATGGGCAGGAACCGGAATTCCTGCCAGGGAAAGAACCGAGGGTCCAAAGTCGATTGAACTTATCAGCCTGTCATCGACAATTCCCGCATTCATTCCGTCGGGGAATTTTACAATAAGCGGAATCCTGAGACCGGAGTCATAAAGCCATCTTTTACCCCTGGGAAGGCCGTCGCCATGGTCGCCCCAAAAGAAGATCACCGTGTTGTCGAGTTCACCCTCCCTCTTAAGTTCATCGAGGATCACACCAACTACTGAATCGAGGCGGGCAATGTTGTCGTAAAACCTGGCTATGTTTCTTCTTACAATATCATTGTCTGGATAATACGGGGGAACAGGTACTGATTTCGGGTCGGTTTTGACCTTGCTGATATCCCAGTTCTGGCTTTCATGGGTTCCTGTCCAGTTGAAAACGGCAAAAAACGGCTGGCTAAGGTCGGAACGGTTCTTATAATGTGCGTTTCTGCTGCATTCATCCCAGATACTCGCGGGCACCGGGTCCTTTGCAAACTGATAGTCGGTTTTGTTGTTATTTGTGCAGTAGTAGCCGGCGGTCCTCATATATTCGGTGAATGTCTTGACATAATGAGGCGGGACTGCTGTGAATTCAACAGGATTCTCAGCGCTTCTACGGAAAGAGGTTGTCCTCATGTGCATGCACCCGATGGATGTCTGATACATCCCGGTGATTATTCCGGCACGGCACGGCGCACTTATTGCTGCCGTTGTAAATACGTTTGTATATCTGACACCCTGGGAAGCAAGCCGGTCGATATTCGGGGTTTTGATGGTGTTATCTCCGTAACAGCCCAGACGAGGGCTCATATCCTCAGTGGATATCCATAGAATGTTAGGCTGACGGGGCGTTTGCTGCCCGTAGGCTGCTGCAGTCAGCAGCGATGCTGCTCCGACTCCGATAAGGGATTTGAGGTTCATTGGGTTTAAGGGTATTTTGTTGGTTGCTGGCTTTGCCCTCTGAAGCTTTAGCGGAAGAGGGTTGCTTGTTGCTGGTTACTAGTTACTTGTTTAGTCAACTTCAGACTCCTGAACACTTTTATTCCACCGTCATTGCGAGTCCCGCTTCGGCGGGACGAAGCAATCTTTTGCACCTACCACTGGCACCTCCCACATCACGCCTCCCACCTCACGCCTTATTGCCCTGCCCCCTGCCAACGTCTTTCTTATTCAAGTGTTCCTGCTTTTCTCCTGTTCAATCCCGGGGAATCGGTAAGAGCATCACCCAGGTCATTTCTTGCTTCATCAGCAAGATGCAGAAGTTCTTTAACCTTTTCGGGATAATACATTGCCACGTTATACCATTCGCCCGGATCGCGCCGGAGATCAAATAGCTGAGGTTCTGAAACGGTCTCTGTTCCTGTAGGACCCGGCCACCCGTCAACTCCCGGCTTCATATCCCTGTAGGTTCGTCCCCTGTGAGGCAAAACCAGTTTCCAGAAATCGCGCTGAACAGCTTCAAGGCTGTTGGTCTGATAATAATAGTAAAACTCACGGCGGGGTGAAGCATTTTCCTCTCCTGTCATCAATGGAAGTATACTGACGCCGTCAATTTTCAGTGAAGGAAGATCTGCCCCGGTAATGCTTGCGATTGTTGGCAGAATATCTATCGACGAGGCCAGCTGGTTGCAGACTGTGCCTTCAGGGATTACCCCGGGCCATTTCATTATACAGGGAACCCTGTGGCCACCTTCCCATGTAGTTCCCTTTCCTTCGCGAAGTCCGCCGGTTGATCCGGCATGATTTCCGAAATTGAGCCATGGACCGTTGTCGCTGGTGAAAATAACAAGGGTATTGTTCTCCAGGCCGTTTCGTTCAAGGGCCTTCATTATCTCCCCTACCGACCAGTCAACTTCCATCATGACATCGCCGTATAATCCCTGTTTGCTCTTGCCCCTGAATACGCTGGAAACTCCAAGCGGTATATGGACCATCGAGTGTGGAAAATAAAGGAAGAAAGGTTCTTCTGAATGGTTTTCGATGAACTTCACTGCCCTCCGGGTATAATCCGAGGTCAGTCTGTCCTGATCAGAAAGGGTCCTGACTTCTCCCCTTTTCACATTGCCTTCAATCAGCGGCAGCGCGGGATATTTCATTTTAGCGCTTGCGGTGTCTTTCAGATGAATGGGTATACCATCAAAATCGACGGGCCACATGTCGTTTGAGTATGGTATTCCGTAGTATTCGTCAAAACCATGCTGAAGAGGCAGAAATTGCCTGTGATGTCCCAGGTGCCATTTCCCGATTACTCCTGTGTGGTATCCCTTTGTTTTTAGTATTTCTGCGATTGTTGTTTCCTGGCTGTTTATTCCGTTGACAGCCCACGGCATAAGAGCTCCGGTTATACCAACCCTGTTTGGGTAGCATCCTGTAAGCAGTCCGGCCCTTGAGGCGCTGCTCACAGCCTGTGGGCAGTAATACCATGTGAACTGCATTCCATGGGATGCCAGCCTGTCGAGGTTTGGTGTATTATATTGTGAAGCTCCCGTCCTGCCGATGTCTCCATAACCCATATCGTCCATTAGAATCAGAATGATATTCGGAGTGCGGGGCTGCAATGATTCTGTCGTCCGGGCTCCTGCCTGCATGGCAGCCAGTGAAACAAGCCCGAGATTCAGTGTTGACCGGAGGGTTATCATAGACTGGATTTAGTATTTATTGCTTTTTTGCTTCCGTGTGGTTTCATATTCCGGGATATGCGCTTCAAGGCATATCCTTCCATTCAGGATTCGGGATCATCATATTTGCGCCGGTCTCCTTTCTCCAGACTTTTAGCAGGTTGTACAGCTCCTTTGTCTTTTGAGGATTGACTGCCGAAATATCGGTTGTCTCCGAAAGGTCGTTTTCCAGATCATACAGCTCCTGCCTTTCCTTTTCGAAATTATCGACCAGTTTGTATTTTCCAAGCCGTACAGCACTTCCCGGCCAGCCGCCCTGGTTCGAATAATGGGGATAATGCCAGAAAATGGGACGCGATTTCATTCTGTCCTTTTTCAGGAGTGAAGCCAGACTGGTTCCGTCGGTCTTAACAGGTGGCTGAACAGAACCCGTCAGCTCAATAATCGTAGGGAAGAAATCGACAGTTGAAACGGGTGTCTTTCTTACGGTTCCCGGTTTAGCCTTTTTCGGGTATTTTATTATAAGCGGGACCCTTATACCTCCTTCATAAAGCCATCCTTTACCGGCCCTCAGGGGGTAATTACAGGTCGGCGAGCCTTCAGCTGTTGAAAGGCCCCCATTGTCGGAAGTGAAAATAATAATTGTGTTTTCATCGAGATCCAGTTCTTCGAGCCGTTTTACAAGCCTGCCTATATTTTCATCAACACAGTATATCATGGCTGCATATACCGGGTTGCTTTGAATAATACGTTCCCTGTAGTTCTCATGCATCGATTCCCTGATCCATTCCCGGTTGCGGGTGAAGGCTTCAGTGCCTGAAATTCCCATGGAATCAGCCTTTAATGTGAATTTTCTGATATGCTCTTCCTTTGCCTGCATCGGGTTATGAACAGCATAATAAGAAAGATAGACAAAGAATGGCTTGTCACCGGAGGTTTCAATGAACTTAATAGCTTCGTCTGTCTGGCGGTCGGTCAGGTATTCGCCTGCCGGCCCGTCTTCGAGTCTGGGATTTCCGTAAGGCGAGAAGTACCCGTCGGAGGTCTTGCTCCTGTTTGGCTGTCCTGCTCCATGGCCTCCCCTGTTGATATCGAATCCCTGGTGCTCCGGCCAGAATTCTTCCCCTGCTCCCAGATGCCATTTGCCGCTAATCAAGGTTGAATACCCGTTTGTTTTCAGGACTTCGGCGATTGTGATTTCATTTTTTTCGAGCTGCAGCCTGAAAGGCAATGATACAAGCCTGTCGGTCGTGTCGCCGCTTCTGGTAGCCTGACGGCCTGGTATCCAGTCGGTGATCCCGGTGTTGACAGTGTATTTTCCTGTCATTAAAGCGGCCCTTGTAGGTGAAGAAACCGGACAGGCCGCGTAGGCATTGGTGAATCTGATCCCTTCCCCGGCGAGTCTGTCAATATTGGGTGTTTCATAGAATCTGCTGGCATAGCAGGCCAGGTCAGTGTACCCGAAATCATCCATAAGGATGAAGATTACGTTGGGTTTCTGTGCTGGCTTGCTGGCCGCTCCTTCAATTCCTGAAAGCGGAGCCAGGGCAAGCAGGCCTGCAGACAGAACACTGGTTAAATCGATTTGTCTCTCTTTTTTGGTTTCGTTCATCTGGCTTTTACGGAGTTCAGGAGATCTGTTAATTCCTTAACAATGCCGGGATTGTTCTCTGCCACGTTATTTCTCTCACCCGGATCGATTCCAAGATTATAAAGCTGGTATGCCGGGTCATTACCCGTTTCAGTGTTTGTATTGACCTGGATCTTCGGGCCCTGGCCTGGTTCTATAAGCTTCCAGCCGTTTCTGACTATTGAAAGCCTGGTGCGGGATGGTTGTTCAACTACCCACTCCCGGCCTTTGCCAGACTTTCCTGTAAGTACATCAATGTTGTTCCTGCTGTCCGGAGCCCCGCCTTCAGGGATTGAAGCTCCTGCAAGACCTGCAAGCGAAGCCATCAGGTCGATCTGGCTGAATAAGGCATCTGAAACGCCTTTTTTTATTTTTCCTTTCCATGAAGATATGAATACCACTCTTGTTCCTCCTTCGAAAGCGCTGTATTTTCCACCGCGGAGCGGACCGGAAGGCTTATGTGAACCGATCAGCTCAACTGCCTGGTCCCTGTAGCCGTCATCCACAACGGGTCCATTATCGCTGGTCACAATGATGAG
>JAVEXG010000025.1:0-35277 GCA_034004115.1 Bacteroidales bacterium
TTATACCAGAAAAAATAATCCTTTTGCCTGCGTTTTTCGGCCAAATCCCTTGCAACATGCACCTTCCTGCCGGTGTAGGGATCAAACCCGCACCAGTACATTGCCGTTGAGAGTGTCATCGGAGTCGGAGTAAAATCCTGAACCTGCTCCGGCTTGATTCCCATGCTCCTCACCTCCCCCGCCAGCTTCTCCATGTCAGCATCCGTTGACCCCGGATGCGATGATATAAAATAAGGTATGATTTCATACTTAAGACCTTCCCTTGCCGTAATCTTCATGAACTGCTCCCTGAGCTTCCTGAACAGACTGAACGGCACCTTTCTCATCAGGGTAAGAATATGGGGAGAGGTGTGCTCGGGAGCAACCTTTAGCCTGCCCGATACATGGTTCCTGACAAGCTCCTCAAGGTACTCCTTCTCTCCCCTGCCGGTATTGCCGTTCCATTCGGAAAAAAGAAGATCATACCTTATCCCGCTACCGATAAATGCCTTCTTCACTCCCGGCATCCTGTTCACTTTACGGTACAGCTCCGTCAGTTCCGTGTGATCAGTATCGAGATTGGCACAAACCCTGGGCCAGACACAGGAAGGACGCGAACATCTCATGCAAACATCCCGGTCGCGGCCCCTCATGTTGAACATGTTTGCAGAGGGACCTCCAAGGTCTGAAAAATACCCCTTGAAATCGGGCATACTTTTCAGCTTGTCAACCTCGGAAAGGATGGAACGTTCCGACCTCTTTACGATCTGCTTACCCTGATGCGCGGCTATCGCGCAGAAACTGCAGCCTCCGAAACAACCCCTGTGGATATTCACCGAGAATTTTATCATTTCATACGCGGGTATCGTCCCCTTGTCCCTGTACCTGGGGTGGGGCATATAAGTATAAGGCAGATCGTATGTCAGGTCGGCCTCTGCCTCATTCATCGGCGGAAAGGGCGGATTTACCAGTACGTTGAATTCACCCGATGGTTCAATCAGCCTCGAAGCAGCTATCCTGTGCGACTCCTTCTCAAAAAGCACAAAATTGGACGCAAATACTTTTTTGTCACTCCCCGATTTTTCAAAAGGTGCAAGAGTGATATCCTTCCAGTTCCTGTTAACAGGCAGATCCGACTTTTTATGAAGTGCAATTACTGTTTGCGGAATTGTTGTTAGCGAAGAAAACGGAACTCCCTTCATCAACAGCCTCACAAGCTCCCTGAGTGGTTGTTCTCCCATTCCATAAATTATCATGTCGGCCCCGCTTGTAAGCAGAATCGACGGATCGACCCTGTCCTGCCAGTAGTCATAATGAGCCAGGCGACGCATGGAGGCTTCAATTCCCCCTGCAACAACCGGGATGTCGGGGAAGAGTTTTTTCAGGATTCTGGTGTACACGATCGTGGGATAGTCAGGCCTGAAGCCCGCCTTGCCTCCTGGGGTATAGGCATCGTCCGATCTGAGGCGGCGGGCGGCGGTGTAATGGTTCACCATCGAATCCATATTTCCCGCCGTAACCCCGAAGAAATACCTGGGAGGGCCCATCTTGCGGAAATCACGCAGATCGTCCCTCCAGTTTGGCTGGGGTACAATTGCAACCCTGAGGCCTTCCGACTCCATTACTCTTCCTATGACTGCAGCGCCGAAGGAGGGATGGTCCACATAAGCATCCCCGCTGAAGATAATTACATCAGGCTGCTCCCACCCAAGCGACTCAATCTCTTTCACACTGGCGGGCAGAAATTTATTCCCTGTCTTTATAGAAGAAATCACGAGGTAAAATTACACAAAATTAGTATCTTGCTTACTCTTGCCGTTACATTGCAGGCAAAATACAATTCTGCCAGTATTCTTTAAAATGAAATTGATTCTTACATGGTTACGGGGAAAAAGGGTTTTGATACTGACTCTTCTGATTCTTTTCTCCGGAGGGAACCAGTTTATTACCGGTCAGCAGTCTGTTAATGTCCGGCCCAAGATAGGTCTGGCTCTCAGCGGAGGCGGTGCGCTCGGAATGGCTCATGTGGGCGTGCTCAAGGTAATGGAAGAGGCCGGACTGAGACCCGATTACATAACCGGGGTAAGCATGGGCAGCATTGTAGGTGCGTTCTATTCACTCGGCTACAGCGCCGACACAATGCAGCTCCTGTTCCGAACCACCGACTGGGGCCTCATCCTGTCAAACAATGTCCCCGAAAACAGGGTAATCTTCACGGAAAAGAGATACTTCAATAACAGTATCCTGGCGCTTCCCATATTATCGAGAAAGGTCAAACTGCCTTCGGGCCTTATAAACGGACAGCAGATTGAGAAAGCGCTGAGCCATTTTACATGGCCGGCAGCCGATATCAACGATTTTTCAAAAATGCCTATCCCCTTCCTCTGCATCGGCACCGATCTGATATCAACAGGGAAAGTGGTGCTCAAAACCGGTTATCTTGCCGATGCCATCAGAGCCAGTATGGCTGTGCCCTCCATATTCACCCCTATGAAAATCGACACAGCCGTGCTGATCGACGGGGGATTTGTAAGAAATATTGCAGTTTCGGAACTGAGAGAAATGGGAGCCGATATCGTAATTGGTTCATATACCGGCTTTCACCGATATAACGAACCAGAACTTCAGTCCGTGACAGGTGTCCTTAAACAACTCGGCTTCTTCAATTCGATAAATGACTATGCCCGGCAGAAGAAACTCATCGACATTCTCATCGAACCGGATGTAAAGGATTTCTCTTCTACTGTATTTACAAACTCCGATTCAATAATTAACAGGGGATACATCGCAGCCCTGCCATTCAGGGAAAAATTCAGGAGGCTCGCCGATTCACTTGACAGGCTGGGGCCTCAAAAACCTGTTGAGTCTATACTCAATAGAAAAGCCTTTGAATTCGACAGGATTGAAGTGACCGGAAATGAGCTGATACCCGATGATCAGATTCTGGGAGTCCTCGACATAATACCGGGCCAGAAGGTTACCAGTGATATGCTCAGCGAAAAAATCGATCTTCTCTATGGCCGATCGTGGTTTGATAAGGTAAAGTACCGGGTGGTTCCGGGTAACGATTCGTTGAAACTTGTGATCGAATGCCAGGAAAAACCCCAGGCAATGCTCTACGGATCACTTCACTACGACAACAACCTGATGGCCGGCATCCTGCTTAACATGTCTGTGAAAAACCTTCTCTTCCCCAGGTCCATGCTCGATATTGATGCCTTCATCGGCCAGTACTACCGCTTCAGGATCAACTCAACACAATTCATCGACAGAAACCAGAGCTTCGGACTATCCGCTTCATTTAATACCGACTATTCTATGATCCCTATTATGGAACTTCTGGGTGAAACCGGAGAATTCACCATGAGAACAAATAACGGAGGAATCAGTCTGAACAAAAGATCGGGACTTAACCATTTCATGAGCCTCTCTTTAAATTACGAGAATACGAGCTTTTCCCCTGACTTCATCACCAACGAATCGGTGAAAAGGATCACCTACAATTCGGTAAATGCAGGATTCCAGAATCAGCTTAACACTCTCGACACAAAGCATTTTCCCAACAGCGGAACAATCTTTCAGCTTTCGTTGAATGTGTCAAAACTGCAAAACAGCAAGACAAAAATGGATAATTTCAGGAACGTATTTACTGCGGACCGGCCCGGCGACTCCAGATTTAACCGGTTGTGGTCAGCCGGCGGAAGTGTCAGACAGTATGCTTCTTCGGGAAGAAAGGTAACATTCACAATCGGTGCTGATATTATGCTGACACAGACCTCTGATTCGACAATATCTCCTCATAACTATTACTTTGCAGGGGGATTTGAGAGCCCGCTGCCAAAGTCAATTCCGCTTACCGGATTTCATCCGGGCGAGATCCAGGTCAGCCAGTTTGCAGCCATCAGGTTCGATACCGACTGGGAAATCCTCAGGGATCTTCACGCAGGCCTCCTGACATCCTTTGCACTGGCAAAGGAACCATCCAGCGAAGAAGATTTTACAGTGTTTGGCGGTTACGGACTGAGCCTGGGTTATATGTCGGTGATCGGGCCCTCACGAATAGGTATAATGCATGGCTTCAGCAGTACACAACGCTATTTGAGCGGACTGAAGGGATTCGTCAGCATCGGCTTCAACTTCTGACCAAATATTTTTCAGACAAAAACCGAAATTTTGTCATGGATCCTGAACTTTCGTTCACTTTTCAGGGCAATTCGGGTAACGGTCTGATTGTTGCAGTGATCAAATCAGCGGGACTACAAGAACCTCAGAAATAATTTGATAAAATCCTCAGGTTGTGAATACTATAAAAGTCATAGTGCAGCATAAGCAGATATGTAAGCTTGTGTCTGAAAAAAAAGTCAAGCAAAGCCTTGACATACTGCAGGATATGATCCAGGTGTCATCTCTTGGCGATCTTCGTGACGAATACAACAACATCGTCATGACCTACAGGAACATGCTCACGTATACAATAGAGGGAATAAATGATCCGGAGCGAAACAGGATACATCTGAAGCTTATACAGTCAATCCTAAGTCTCGCCGACCGCCTCAGACAGGACATATTGTCACACTATTCCGGCTGGCACACCTACTGGGTGATGCAGCAAACCATGAAAGAGCAGAAACTTTCAGGAAAAACCCTCGTTGAAACCGTAGACGACCTGATGTTCAAATCGGAACTTGACGAGTGGCTCAAGCTCAGCAACGAGATAAATCCTGATCCTGAATCGGAACTGGCCATCAAGCACCGGGAGCTTATCCGGAAAATTTTCAACCATCTGTGGCTGACTGATTATTACGGGGAAGCAGAAGAGAGCCTGATCAATATTATAATGAGTTCCGGAAAATTCAGGTGGCACGAAACCTGTATTTTCATCAGCGCCATAACTCTTAGTTCATTAAGGACTTTCCAGACAAACAAACTTCTGAACCTGATCCGTTTCTATGAAACCGGAACAGTCCAGGTTACGGAAAGAGCCCTTGCCGGACTTATCCTGAATCTTCATTACTATAATTCTCGCATACTGTTGTATCCCGAAATTATTGACAAGATCAGGATACTGAGTGAAAACAGAGGCTTCAGCGAGCATTGCAGAATCATTGTTCTGCAGACAATCAGGTCGAGGGAGACAGAAAATCTCAGCAGGAAGCTTCACGATGAAATTCTTCCAAAAGTGGCTAAGCTCAAACCCAGGATTGAGGAAAAGCTTGACCTGGATGACATCCTTCCCAAAGACAAATACGGGGAAAAGAACCCCGACTGGTCCGAGATGTTCAGCGACTCCGAGGAGATCTTCAAAACTATGGAAGAGCTTACAACCCTGCAGATGGAGGGCGCCGATGTATATATGTCGGCATTTGCAAACCTCAAGCATTTCGACTTCTTCAAGGATTTCCACAACTGGTTTGTCCCTTTCTATCCCGATCACGAAATAATAAATGAGATTTACCATGACGAGATACTGGGGCCCGGCACAAATGAGCTTGCAGAAGCCCTCGATAAGACTCCCTTCATCTGCAATTCTGACAAGTACTCACTTCTTCTTAACCTGAAATATCTCCCTTCAGCACAGAAAACAATGATGCTCAAGGTATTCAGAATGGAACTCGACGGACTGAGGGAACTCGGAGGGGAAGATACCGGCACCGATCCTTACAAAGTATTCCGGACAAATGTGACCCAGTACCTTCAGGATATTTACAGGTTTTTCAAACTTTCACCCTACAAAAAGGAATTTGAGGATCTCTTTTCAGGGAAACTCGATATTTACAACTCGGAATTTTTCAGGATAGCATGTCCTTCCCGTGAAGCGGAAGCCGGCCTTGCCGAGTATTTTTTCAGCAAGAATTATTTCTCAGATGCGCTCGATTTATTCCTCAGACTCGCAAAATCGGACCCTGACGATTCACAGCTTTATGAGAAGATCGCGTTCTGCTATCAGCAGGAAGATGAGATCGGGGAAGCTCTTAAATTCTATCAGAGAGCCGAACTAATTGAAAGAAAGGTCTGGACACTCAAGAAGATAGGCTTATGCCTGAGACGCCTCGGCAGAACTGAGGAAGCTCTCGACCATTATCTCCAGGCAGGTGTAATGGATCCGGATAACATACATACCGCAATTATGACCGGGCACTGTTATCTCGATCTGCGCGATTATGAAACCGCACTGAAATATTACTTCAGGGTTGAATACAATGATCCGGGAAACCTTAAGATTCTAAGGCCTATTGCTTTCTGTTACTTTGCCCTCGGCCGCTTTGCCGATTCAGAAAAATACTATGAACGTCTGTCAACCGGCAAGCTGAATGCTCACGATTACATCAACAAGGGGCATCTTGCATTATGCCAGGGAAAGAAGAAAGAAGCCGTTGATTTCTACAGACTTGGTATTAACAGCGGCCAGATTTCCAAGGAAGAATTCATGACTATTTTTGAGGATGACCGCACTCTGCTCCTTTCACTTGGAGTAAACCCGGATGATCTTCCGATACTTCTCGACTACCTGTTATTTTCTGTCGGGTAACCAGCACTGTCTCGCCTGTGAGGATACTGAGACGGCGGCTGATCGCCTTGTCCCGGTCCCCTGCCGGGATATCTTCTGTCGTCACGGAACCTGGTTGTGTCGCTCTCCCTTCTTATCCTTTCCTGCTTCATCATTTCCTGGCGTTTCTCATCCATTTCCTTCAGACGGGCAAGCTGTTCCTTTGTAAGATTTGAATCGAGTTCCTTCCTCATAGCCTTTATATTGGAATCAAGCTCTTTTCTGAAATTGCTCTGGGTTTCGCTGTTTATCCTTGCGTATTTATCAAGAATAAGGTCAATCTTTGCCTTCTGTGCTTCGTCGGGCTGTATTGTCCTGTAGAAACCCTCGCGAAAACGTTCCTCGGAGAAATACATACGCACCGGTCTAAGCCTGTTCAGTCTCAATTGAGCAGATGTCAGCATCCCGATAACAAAACCAATCAGCAGAATAATTATTGCAAACAATATTTGTCTTTTTCTCATAACCTCTCAATTACCCGTAAGAAGATACAAAAGACTTTCATCGGATCCGGTTCCGAGCCCCAGGAAGGAATCAACGGTAAGGGATCCCTGTACCATGAAGATCGAGATCAGCAATATCACTATTGCAGCAACTCCCGTAAGGGCTATGCGGTAGAAAACATTATTCAGGTTCCTTACCGACTCTATTTCCCTTACAACGGTATTGCCTGATGCAGCAAGTCTTTCAAGAATTCTGTCCTGAAAGCCTTCACTGAACCTGTAGCTTACCCCGGCTTCCTCAAGCTTCCGGGAAGCCTGTACAGGATCGCTGTCCCTGTCGAGCGATCTGATAATCAATTCCTTTAATTCAAATATTTTCATAACTACTACAATTTCTCAAGAATATTCTTCATCTGTTCCTGTGCCCTCGAAAGCCTTGAAAGGACTGTTCCCAGTGGCAGATCCAGAATTTCGGCGGTCTCTTTTGTCGAGTAACCCTGCAGCATCCTCATTGCTACTATAATCCGGAATTTTGGATCCAGATTCATAAGAGCCTTGTCAACCAGTTCCTGAGCATCCTTTTTTTCCTGGGTATCATGGTCGGCAACCTCAAATTCAAACATTTCGTTGTTCCCTCTCTGAGAGAACGTGGAAAAGAACCTTTTTCGTCTCTTTATCTCATTCAGGGTTAGATTGACAGCTATCTTCTGTATATAAGTCGAAAGCTTTGCCTCTCCCCTGAAATCCGGAAGTGAATAGAACAGCTTTATAAAGACATCCTGCCCTATATCATCAGAGAACACTGAATCGCCAAGCATGCCCCTTATCGTTCGCGCAACCATTCCCTGGTACCTGGTAACTATCTCTCCGAAAGCTTGTTTGTCGCCATCAAGTGAAGATATCACCAGTTCCCCATCACTCATTTGCCTGTACGATTCTTTAATCATACGTTTTATAGACAATTAAAAGGACAACAATATTCCCGCTTTGTTAATTTTTATTAACATTCGGAATTTAATTCAAATCCGGGTACTGCGAACCTGAGTTATTCGACGTTGAGAATATACTGATTATCATCGTCAACAAGCTCCAGCTCGTAGTTCTTCGAATATCTTACAAGATATAACTTTTGGTTTTCAAATCCGTCGCCAGGATTACTTCTTCTGAAATCGAATTCAGTATGAAGCAGATCCGGATTATGAATCTGCGGATGAGAGATGAATAACTCCCTGCCATGTATTGCCATGCCGGAAAGGAAATAGTAGAGAATGTCATAACCCTGCCAGGCATAGCTGATCTCCGGAGGCTCCGTGAGAAACTTCTTACGGAATTCGGAATTGAAATGGATTACATCCGGCTGCCTGAAATCGATCCAGTAGTGCGAATAAATAAGCAGGCCAAGATCGAAACATATCCTGTGATCGAGATTATCAAGATATCGCATACCGGGATATCCAAAAACATCCAGCTGGAATTTCCTCGAGAGAGCATGGATATTTGTTATTGTCTCGCTCATCACCGGAGCTTCATCCGAAGCAATTATTATGACATTCCCGTTTTTGTCCGACAGTGAATGTGCAAGCCGGTTTATCGAATCACTTCCGTACACCGACCGGCTGTAAAAGACCATATCCCTGATCCTTATCTCCTCCGGTTCCACGCTTTGCTCCAGCCGTCTGGCAATCAGGCTTTTCAGCCTTTCTGCGCCTTGCATCTCTTCCGGCGAGCTTGAATGGATTATGACAAAATTACCACCTGCATAATTCTGCATCCTCCTGGCCAGATTGTACTGGGCAACATCAAGGGATGAGCTTGAAAGAAACAGGAAAGGATTGTTCTCAAGTACCGAATTTTTTTCAAGCTGAACAGGTGAAACTACAGGAATTCCCAGCTTCCCTGCATATGATGCTACAACAGCAAGATTCTCTGAATAAACCGGACCGATAATAAGATCCATATTATCCAGCCTGCCCGATCTGATAAGCCTGATTGCTTCCATCGTATCAATCTTCACATCAAATGCATGAATATTGATATTCAGCCCCAGCGATCTCAGGGTGTCGGCAGCCAGCAGGATCCCTTCATACATCTCCACGAAACCCAGACTTCGGGGATAGATCCAGTCGTCAGGACGGGTCATCTCCCTGTAAACTCGTTTGCCTGCTACAACCCTCGACGAATCGATCTCATACCTCCTGGAGTTTTCCCACAGGTGGAATGGCAGCATTACAGCCACATCGTATGATCCTGTAAGACCGGTAACCGGTGTCAGTTCAGAAGGTCTGACAAGGGTGTCGGGTAATTCGTCCGGTACTCCTGATGTGTCAGCCTCGATCTCTGTCACCCGGACTACTGGTACATTTACCCTCATCCCGGGTATCCTAAGAGAATCCCCCACCTGCGGAAATCTGATATCCCTGTTCTCTCTTCTGAGATTCCTTAATGCTACTCCGTATTTCCGGGCTATCGACGACAATGTCTCTCCCCTGACCACTTTGTGATAGAAAGGCCTCATCTGCTGAGTGGTAACCACAGTCCTTCCGGTCTGCGGCTTTTCCTTCTCCTGCACCCCTTCAGTTCTTTGTATTATGGGCCGGGGCTTCTGATACCCGGTTCCTGCCTTTTCATCAGGAGGCTTTTGCCTGGGAATCGCTATTTCATATCCAAGAGGCAGTTTGCTTATATCAATGCCCGGGTTGCTCCTTACAATGTCATCTTCAGTTACCTTGTAAACATTTGACAAACGGTAAATCGTCTCACCGGCCTGAAGTTTATGATAAATGTAAAGCATTTCATTCCGGGGCCTCTGCACAACTTCAGGAGCCATTGCTGCAGGCTCGGTATCAACAAGCCTTTCAGGAATCCTGAGGCTCTGCCCTTCCCTGAGACCTTCGCCTGCAGTCGGATTCACCCTGATAAGGTCCTGTGTATTCACTCCGTATGCTTTCGAAACTGAATATAAAGTTTCCCCCTTCTTTACAGTATGTATGTAATAGGTTACGCCTGAGATTACAACCTTGTCTCCCGATCTGTCAACCCTGACCTGTGCACTGGCTGATGCCGCAACAAACAGCAGTAATGCAAGGGAGACCGCCAGAGATTTATACTTTTTCAAAATATTCATAATAATGTCTAAAGTGTTTTCAGAAATTTCAGGCAATTGTTTTCGATCCTGGTCCTGATGTCTGAAATATCATGTCTCACAAATATTTCCCCTGTGATTTTTTCATAGAGCTCAATATACCTTTCAGAAATCCGGCTGACAAATTCATCAGGCATATCGGGCACCTGCTGGCCCATTTTACCCTGAAAGCCGTTTTCCATAAGCCACTCCCTGACGAACTCCTTCGACAGTTGTATTTGCTGCAGCCCCTTATCAAAACGATCCTGGTAACCGTCGGCATAAAAGTAACGTGAAGAATCGGGTGTGTTTATTTCATCAATCAGCATAATTACACCATCCTTGTTTCCAAATTCATATTTGGTATCCACAAGAATCAGACCATGAGAGGCGGCAATTTCAGAACCTCTTTTAAATATCTCAATGGCATAATCCTCTATGAGCCGGTATTCGTCAGCCGGAACCAGCCCCTGCTCTACTATTTCTTTCGAGGAGATGTCCTCGTCATGCAGACCCTGTTCGGCTTTGGTGGTTGGTGTAAGTATCGGCTCCTTAAATTTCTGATGCTCCTTCATGCCTTCCGGCAGCTTAACCCCGTTTATCTCCCTGAGACCATCCCTGTATGCCCTCCACAGATTGCCTGTAAGATAAGCCCTTACTATCATTTCGACAGGATAGGGTTTGCAGATGTGTCCTACTGTCACGGCCGGATCAGGGGAAGCAATCTTCCAGTTGGGAACAATGTCGCTCGTGGCATCCAGAAACTTGTCGGCAATCTGATTAAGCACCTGTCCCTTATATGGGATACCCTTCGGGAGAACAACATCAAATGCCGATATCCTGTCGGTAACAACCATAAGCAGGTACTTCTCATCAATATTATACACATCCCGGACCTTACCTTTATATACTCCCTTTTGTCCCGGGAACCGGAAGTCCGACCGCATCAGTGTCTTTTCCATACAGTTTATCTGGTTATAATTGCACTTAACTGTTTCCTATAATCAATTTCCGTTTGTCCGGCTTTCATTTTCATCCTTCTCATAAGCCCTTACAATATTCCTTACAAGCTTATGCCTGACAATATCACGTTCATCAAACCTTATAATTGAAACGCCCTCAATGCCGGTAAGTATTCTCATGGCCTGAAGCAGTCCTGACTCCGATCGTTTTGGGAGGTCGATCTGGGTAGTGTCGCCTGTCATTATGAATTTTGAACTAACCCCCATCCTGGTGAGAAACATCTTCAGCTGGCTCACAGTTGCGTTCTGGGCTTCATCGAGAATGACGAAAGCGTTCTCAAGGGTTCTGCCCCTCATAAATGCAAGAGGAGCGATCTGAATGGTCCCGTCCTCCATCAGAGTCTCAAGCTTTTTGAACGGTAACATATCGTGAAGGGCATCATAAAGGGGCTGAAGATAGGGATCAAGTTTTTCCTTCATGTCTCCCGGCAGGAAACCCAGCCTCTCTCCGGCTTCAACTGCCGGCCGGGCCAGCACAATCTTCTTTACTTCCCTGTCCTTTAGTGCTTTCACTGCCAGAGCTATTGAAGTATAAGTCTTGCCGGTGCCCGCCGGACCCTCCGCAATTATGAGATCGTTAACCTTGTAATCATTTACCAGACTGACCTGGTTGACGGTCCTGGCCCTGATTGGCTTGCCGCTGGTGCCGAATACTATGACCTCTTCAAACTGACCTTCTGATGCTGACTTCATATGCCCGGCATCAAAAAAGTACTTTTCAATATCATCCTCGTTGATTCGGTTGTATTTCCGGTAATATTCCAGAATCTCATTGAACCGCTCGGCAAAAATGGCAATCTCCCCTTCCTCGCCCATGCACTTCAGCTCATTACCCCTTGCTATTATCTTGATCTTGGGAAAGAAACCACGGATTCTGTCAAGCAGAAAATTGTTAGCACCATAAAAAACTACAGGATCTATATCTTCAAGGAATATTACTAGCTCTGTCATCGAAAATTCAAATATTCTTCAATTCATTTACAGGAACTGCTGAAGCTCCTGGTAATCTATAAAAAAGATCGTTTGAACTTTGCAAAGTAAGCGTAATTTTTCTTTAGAAGATTATCTTTGTCCTAAGTTTTTTCCTTATGGCGGTAATCACCCTGACAACTGAATGGAGGCCCGATGATATTTATAACGGAATAATCAGGGGAAAGCTTTGCTCATTGTGTCCGGGTACTCCAGTCATTGAAAACGCCTCGAATATCTCTCCCTTCAACATTTCGCACGGATCATTCATAATCCGGAACACTTTCATGAATTATCCGGCCGGTTCAGTCCACATAATATGTATCCTTTCGGAATCTCAGAAGGGAGCCGCGCATCTGGTAGTGAAATCGAGGGGACATTTTTTCATCGGAACCGACAACGGGATATTCAGCCTTATCCTCAATGCCGAACCGGATGAAATAGTCAGCATTGACAATGACGGATCGACCGATGAACTTGAAATTTTCGCCCGGACGGCAGCAGGTCTTGTTGCGGGGAAAAAACCTTCAGAACTTGGCACTCCGGTCAATAAGATCAGTGAAACCCTGCCTCTGCGAGCTACAATCGATGCTGATGTTATTATAGGCAGCGTAATCTTTATTGATTCGTATGGTAACGCCATATCAAACATCACAAGGGAGATATTTTACAGGGTATTCGAAAACAAGGATTTCAGAATATATATAGTCAGCAACCTGAACTACACCGACACAATCTCCCGCACATACAGTGATGTGCCCGTTGGAGACCTGGTTGCAAGGTTCAATTCTCTTGATCTCCTTGAAATTTCAATTAATGGTGCCAATGTATCGGAATTGCTGAGCATTGAAACAGGTTCGTCCGTGAGAATTGACACTTCCGGCAAAACCGCACCTGCAAACCGTTTGTTCTAATCACTTTACAATGACTGACAAGGAAAGAAGCTGCAAGGAGTTCTTAAGACTCCTGGAAATTATTGATGAATTAAGGCTGAAATGCCCGTGGGATATGAAGCAGACAAACGAAAGCCTCCGCAAGCTTACAATTGAGGAGACCTATGAGCTTGCAGATGCTGTTATTTCGGGCGATGATGAAGGGATAAAAAAAGAACTGGGCGACATATTGCTGCATCTGGTGTTCTATGCAAAGATCGGTTCCGAGAAGAATCTTTTCTCCATGGCCGATGTTCTTGAGGGAATAAATGAAAAACTCATTTACAGGCATCCCCATGTGTTTGGAAAGGTTGAAGTTTCGGATGCCTCAGAGGTTGAAAGGAACTGGGAGCACCTCAAGATTACTGAAAATAACGGGTACAAGCCTGTTTTATCAGGCGTACCATCATCACTCCCTGCCATTGTGAAAGCCAACAGGATCCAGGAAAAAGTCAGGGGTGTCGGGTTCGACTGGGAAGACAGAACCCAGGTCTGGGATAAAGTGCTCGAGGAGCTTTCTGAACTTAAGGTGGAAGCTGAGAACAAGGATACTGAAAGTATAGAATCCGAACTAGGGGATCTGCTTTTCTCGATTATCAATGCATCCCGGCTCTACGGAATCGATCCTGAGGCCGCCCTTGAAAAGACAAACCGGAAATTCATCCGCCGTTTCAACTACCTCGAGCAGGAAACAATGGTCAAGGGGAAATCGCTGCATGATATGAGTCTCGATGAGATGAATGAGATCTGGGAAGAAGCAAAAAAATACGACTGAACTACAGGTATTTATTACTTAAGGCGGCGGGGCTGGCTGAACACGTAGCTGAGAAGCTGATATATAATCCTTGCTGCCACAAAATCAGGGGCTTTGCTGACAGGTGACGGACAGAGTTCCACCACGTCAAAACCGACAATATTTTTTCTTTCTGCAACCTCTTTCAGAAAATTCATCAATTCACTGTATTCCGGTCCCCCCGGTTCAGGGGTGCCCGTCGATGGCATGAGTGAAGGATCGAGAACATCGAGATCGATTGTTACGTAGACATCCCCTGAAAGCAATTCAATTGCTTTCCCGTATCCTGATTTGTCGAGGTATAGCTGATGAGCTGGGAAGATCCTTTCCATATCGGCCAGGGGCGCCTCCTCCTTCGACATGCTTCTTATACCTACCTGAACAATCGGAGCGTATTCCCGCATCCGGGCCATGGCACAGGCATGATTAAACGGAGAACCTTCATATTCCGGCCTCAGGTCTGAATGGGCATCGAGCTGAAGTATTGAAAGGCCGCTGTAATGCTCTGCGAAAGCCTTTGCCGATCCTATGCTCACGGTGTGGTTCCCGCCCACCACTACAGGAAATTTATCCTGATCAAGCAGGAAAGTAACCTTTCTGTAAACGGCATCAACAAGCTTCTCCGGCGACTCTTTCTCAACTACCGGCTCAATAGTGTGAATGCCATGAAGATGAGCCTCCGAACCGGTCTCTATGTCATAAAACTCAAGATTCACGGAGGCTTCCATGACTGCGTCAGGACCCTTGTCAGCACCCTTCATCCATGTGCTGGTCTTATCATAGGGAACCGGGACTATGATTATCCGTGAACCGGAATAATCATAAACCACCTCATTGCCTCCAAAATTCATGGTTTTCTGTTTAATTCCCGCGCCGGGTTAACCCTGCTTTGCCTTTGGGGTGCTCTTTTTCTTTTTGGGCGCTTCCACGGCAGGCTTTTCTGCCACTTCCTGCTTTTCTTCCTTAACCGGTTCTTTTTCAGGTTCCTCTTTCACAAGCATGTCCTTACCCTGAAGCAGATTATACCAGAGGATTATTTTCTTTATATCGCTCAGATAAACCCTGTCCCTGGAATATTCCGGAATTACTTCCTCAAAATACCCCTTAAGCTTTTCCACATCCGTCCTGGCATCGATCGCTGGTCCGCCCGACTCCTTTTCAAATATCCTGTCAAAGACCTTTCCAAGAGGAAGATCTTCATTTTCCGTAAAAACCGAAATATCCTCAAGCGAGCTGACTTTTGCCGAACTGAATGCGCTGCTTCTTTTACCTGTATCCACATGTTCAACAATAATTGCATTCTTGCCCTGGGCAATGAATTTAAAAAGACCCGGTTCTCCTGAAATTGATAAAATATCCTTTAATACCATCTGGTTTAATTTTGTCAGCAAATTTAATTCATGTTCATCAATCCTTATGCGGGATGAACATTTTTTTTATTTAGTCACGAAATGTTTCTCTCCTTTTTTATTCTGTTGTAAGCCTCATTTACCTTTTTGAATTTCTCATCAGCCGCCTTCCTGAACTCTTCCCCGAGGTGGCTCACCTTGTCGGGATGGTATTTCATTGCCATTTTCCTGTAAGCTTTCTTGACCTCCTCATCGCTTGAGTCGGGACTTATCTCCAGTATCTTGTATGACGAATCGGTCTCAGGTACAAACATGTTCTTTATCGAGATAAAATCGGATGAGGAGATACCGAGATACCCGCTCATCTTCTCAATAGCTTCCACTTCGAGGGCATGTACGTTACCGTCGGCGCCTGATATGCCGAAAAGTAGGTGAAGAAGCTGAAGCCTGGAGGAATAATCCATATTTGAGGCGATCTGAAGGCAAACATCCCTCACCGGGATCTCCTGATTCAGAATGTCCTTCAAGGTAAGGACAGCTTCTCTTGCCGTCGACTGCCCGAACTGACGGATAAAAAACTGCTTTACATAGTCAAGCTCTGACTTTACGACCTTATTGTCGGCTTTCATCATTGCTGCAACCAGCACCAGCAGGCTCATCCCAAAGTCGCCTCTTGCTGTGCTTTGCGGCGTACCGGTATATGTTGTGGTCTGGATAGTGGTGTTGTCGACCATCGACCCGATCATAAAACCAAGCACCGCCCCCAGAGGCCCTCCCATTACAAAACCCAGGCCTCCTCCTATCCATTTACCCAGTCGTCCCATTTTACGCCTTATTAATCTTTTTGTACAGTTTAATCATTTCCTCGTGAATTCCCAGTACTGCAGGGATCACCATGTCATTTTCCGAATTGAAAATAACAAAATCTGATCCGGGCAGACGTGAGGCATCATCCACCTGATTCTTCATCCTTTCGATAATCTGATCCCTGGTAAACCTGTTCCCGGCTACCAGCCTGCTTATTCTCTCTTCGTACGGAGTGATTACAGTTGCCACCCTGTCCATCATCCTGAAGGCTCCGCTCTCGAACAGAATGGCGGCTTCCATGATTGAATAGGGGGACTCCTGGTTCTGCAGCCACTCGCCGAATGAATTGAACACTGCAGGATGAACCACGGAGTTTACCCTTTCAAGCATTCCCCTGTCAGCAAATATGAGCCTTGCCATTTCTTTCCGGTCGAGTCTGCCTTCCGGAAAAAGGTTCTTTCCGGCAATCTCACTAATCCTGTCCTGTAAAGCCCTGTCATTTTCCTGTATGCTCTTTGCCTCGTCATCGGCCGAAAACACGGGGATGCCCAAAACTGCAAAAACCTTGCACACAGTCGACTTTCCGCTGCCTATACCACCTGTGATTCCAAGTTTGAGGCTACGACCTTTTTCTGCTTTCATTTCAGCTTCCTTTCTATAAGAAAATCCACCTTCGGAGGTGAGACTCTCATTGAACTCACAAAAGGAGGAATATTACGGAAAGTCAGCGATAACTTCTCTGCCGAATTCAAATCGGCTTTGGCAGCATCGAGGATCACCTCAAACGGGACCTGTTCAAATTTCTTGTAATCGCCGATTGCAACAAGCCCTTTTACAGTTACAACATCCGGGAATATCCTGAGGTTTATCGAATCAGGGCAATTTATTATCCGTACCGGAACCTTTACTTCTGCTTCCGTAAACTGCTCCACGGCAACTGTTACAAGCACCTTTTTTTCCGACAGAGTGCATTTTTCCGGAACCACGAGCGACATACTCCTTGTGACCGACTCTCTTACCCCTCTCATCTTCATGGGCTTTGTTCTCACTGTTTTAAGAGTGTCGAGTATCCTCTTGGGCCCTGTTATCACAATTGTGTCAGGTTCGACCTGATAGCTGCCCTTTACCAGGTACTGCCTTTCAGTGCTTACCTCCACAACGGGATCGACGATAATCTGCTTCGTGACTATCCTGTCAAAAGCAAAAAACAGAGTGTCGGGCTTGATTGAAGTGATATCGCATTCAGTTCTAAGCTGGCTTCTGAGCTTTGGTATAAGCCCGGATGTGACGACATAGTAATTGAGAGCCCTGCTGCCGGGAACCCTGCGATAATTGACTGAAGAAATATCAAGAATAACAGGTGACCTGTTTCCCGACATTTTTAGCTTGAGTATTGAATAACCCGGTCCTTTCAGATATAACTCGAGTCTCAACGGAAGATCATCTGCAAGCACTCTCTCCTCGGGAAGATTGACATACCTGACCGGGTATCTGATGCTGTATTCAACCTCCTTCTCCAGGGAATTAAGGTACCAGAACACAAAGGAAAGCAGCAGGAAAAATCCAAATATGACAACATCCCTGTCATTCCCGCTTCCTTTTCTCCGGAATATGCCTCTTGTCAATATGGCTTTAAGCCATTGCACTAATATAAAATCAAATGCCGGCTATACCTTGTCAGCAGTGGGATCCTGGATCAGGGCGCTCTTGTCGACCTTGAGTTTCAGATCACCTCCTACTTCAAGCATGACGAAGTTGTCCTTAACTTCATATATCTTGCCATAGATACCGCCCGTAGTGATGACTTTATCACCCTTTTTGAGCGAGTTCCTGTAATTTGAAAGTTCTTTCTGCTTCTTCATCTGAGGTCTGATCATGAAGAAATAGAAAATTACAAAAACTGCAAGCAGGGGAATGAAGGTAACAAGGGCATTGCTTTGTCCGGGAACCCCGCCTGCAGGCTGTCCCAGAAGAAGGATAAAAGATAAGTAGTTCATTTCTTTTTGTATTGATGGTTTATTCTTGAATTTATTTAAATCAGTGTCATTAATCCTTAAGAATCGTTCGCATTATTATTCTCCTTAACCCCCTTTCCAGTTTCCCCCGGGGGAAAAGCTTCCTGCTCCTGCCCCCTTGGGGGAAGGATGGGAAGGGGGTATAAATAATTATATCTGTCTATTATCACCATTGATGATAGCCGTGTTAAATTATTTACGTGATATGACCTCCGCTGTAATCTTCAGGATCACAACCTCGGCAGGGGAATTTGAACGAACCGATATTGTTTTTGTCTGTATGCCGCTCCTTCCTCCCGAATCAAATACTACCTCAAGGTTTCCGCCCTTTCCCGGAGGAATCGGCGACCTGTCGTACTTCGGAACGGTGCATCCGCATGATGTTGATGCCGACTTTATTACCAGGTTTCCCGGACCCTTGTTCTCGAACGAAAAAATGTGAGCTACCTTTTCTCCCTCTGTAATCTTTCCGAAATCATATTCATACTCACTGAAAACCAGCTCAGCTACTTCTCCCGGTGCAACATCCCCAGTCTTAAGCCGGGCGCCGTTGTTTACGGCGGAATCGCAACCCGCAAGAAGCAGCGTGAAAAATACAACCGGCATTATCAATTCTTTCCGTATCATATTCATTTTCATTTTTAATCTTCAATGGCTTCGCCAATAAGCCCCTTGCCTGTCTTGGTGAACAGTCCCTTTTCCCTGATCTCCTTCACTATGTTGTCAAGGATGCCATTGACAAATGTACTGCTTTTTGATGTACAATAATATTTGGCAATCTCAATATACTCATTAAGTGTCACCTTTACCGGTATCTCAGGAAATTCCACTATCTCGGTTATCGCCAGCTGCATCACCAGAATATCCATCAGGGCAATACGCTCAATCTCCCAGTTGGTTGTGTTCCTGTCGATGAGCTCGGAGTTTTGCTTAATATGAAGAATTGCCTTCCTGAAGAGTATCTTTACAAAATCCTCATCCTCCTTGTTTTTGTACAGAGGCAACATTCTGGCATTCTCTCCTTCTTCGGGCTTGAACTTTTTCAGGGTTTTCTCAATCATTACGGCAACGTATTCCATGTCATCGTTCCAGTAAATGCTCTGTTCCTCGAAGTTCGACTCAAGGTCCTCCGATTCGGCAAACAGCCTTGTAACCATATTGATAACAAATTTCCTGTCGGCCGCGTAACCCTGAACCTCGGGTTTCATGTAATCCTCATACTTGTCCCAGGCCAGCATCAGGTTGTACATGAGCCTTGGAATATGCTGGTTATTCGCCCACGACAGCTTCCGCGACGAAACATAGCTGTTGAAAGCCTTATTCGTCCTGAGCTGCTCGATCAGCTTATTTTCAATAAACTTCCTGTTTGGATCGAGGTCCTCCGGCGTCGGCATTTTCTTCTGCCTTGCCTGCTCGATCTTCTCCGATGCAATGTCGGCTACTTCAATGACCAGCAGAAGAAGGTAATGATACAGATCATAGGTCTTCCCTATACTGAAGAACAACTCCTTCTCAGCCAGCTCAATGTCGTCATCCTCCCTGCGGTTGAATGCATATAATGCCATTAGGGCTTTAATGCGCAATAATCTTCTGCTTATCATTTATAAAGAACCTCAGAATTTGGCAGCAAAAATAACCTTTTTCCTTAAGCTTCAAAACATCGGGCCAAAATAAAGGCACATTTGAAAGGCCGTGCATTGTTTTTAAAAAATATTGTTACATTTGACAATCATTACCCTAAACTGACTTGGAAATGGAAGAAGAAGCCGGAATTAAGGAGGTCATAAACGGTAGCAAAGAACAGATCGTACAGGAAGAGATTTATACAAAAATTGTAAGAGCGGGGAAAAGGACTTATTTTTTTGATGTCAAAGCCACGCGAAAGGAAGATTACTACCTTACAATTACTGAAAGCAAGAAACGCCTTGGAAAAGAAGGCAAAATCTTCTATGAAAAACACAAGATATTCCTTTACAGGGAGGACTTTGATAAATTTGCCGACGGATTTAAAGATGCCGTTGATTTCATCTGTAACGGAAGTGATTTGTCAAAAAGAGAAACAGTACTTTCGGAAGAAGAAACAGTCAGGGATCATGCAGACCTCTCATCCAGGGAATTTACCAACATCGATTTTGAAGACCTGGATAATAAATAATGGAGTCTTTTCTTAATGGTTGACTATATCCTGTTAATATTAGCAGTAATCCTTGTTGTAGTTGGTATAATCGGCTGCCTTGCCCCTGTCCTGCCGGGACCTCCCTTAAGCTACGCCGGACTGATTGTTCTCCATTTCACAAAGTTTGCCGAGTTTTCAAACAAGCTGCTTGCAGTACTTGCCATAGTGGTCATCGTTGTTACTATTTTTGACTATATAGTGCCCGTCTGGGGAACAAAGAAGTTCGGTGGAACCAAATACGGGACCCGGGGCGCCACTGTCGGACTAATTATCGGGCTGTTCCTCGGGCCGTTCGGAATAGTGATAGGACCCTTTATCGGAGCAGTCGTCGGGGAACTCATCTTCAAGGATGATATGAAATACGCACTTAAGGCAGGATTCGGCAGTCTGCTCGGATTCCTGACAGGCGTGGGACTGAAACTGGCCACCTCTTTCGTTATCACATTCTACTTCGTGAAAGAGTGGATAAGGTAAACCCCCAAAAGGATCACGCCAGGGTTGCCACCATTACAGCTTTTATAGAATGAAGCCTGTTTTCTGCTTCATCAAAAACTATAGAGTGCTTTGATTCAAATACATCCTCGGTGACTTCCATTCCGTCAAGACCGTAAGTCCGGAAGATTTTCTCACCTGTCAAAGTCTCACGGTTATGGAACGCAGGCAGGCAATGAAGAAACTTCACTTTGGAATTCCCGGTCTTCCTGATCACATCCATGTTGACCTGATACGGCCTGAGAAGCTTTATCCTCTCTTCCCATACCGACTCAGGCTCACCCATCGATACCCATACATCGGTGTACAGGAAATCAACACCCTTTACCGCATCTTCAACATTTTCGGTGATAGTGATCTTTGCTCCCGTTTCCTTTGCTACAGCCTTGCAGTCAGCAACCAGCTCCTTACCCTGCTGATAGGCAAGCGGAGCCGCAGTCCTGAAATCCATTCCCATCTTTGCAGCTCCTGCCAGAAGCGAGTTGCCCATATTGTACCGTGCGTCGCCAAGGTAACAGAAAGAAATTTTGTTCAGGGGCTTATCGGTATGCTCAAGCATTGTCATGAAATCGGCAAGTATCTGTGTCGGATGAAACTCATTTGTGAGACCATTCCACACCGGAACTCCCGCATACAGGGCAAGCTCTTCGACAATTGCCTGTCCGTAACCGCGGTATTCTATTGCATCATACATCCTGCCAAGCACCCGTGCAGTGTCCTTCATCGATTCCTTCTGACCAATCTGCGAACCGGTCGGTCCGAGATAAGTGACATGAGCTCCCTGGTCAAATGCTGCAACCTCAAATGCACACCTGGTCCTTGTTGATGTCTTTTCAAATATAAGTGCGATATTCTTCCCTTTCAGAAGCTGTCGTTCGGTGCCGGAATACTTTGCTTTTTTCAGATCAGCAGAAAGATTAAGAAGAAAACCTATCTCTTCCGGGGTGAAATCGAGAAGCTTAAGGAAATGACGGTTGCGGAGATTGACTGGCATATTCTTTCAGTTTTAAATGTTTGGTTGTACTTTGAAATTAAGGCACTAAATTAAGTAATATTTTTTTAAACAATTAAGGCTCCTGTCCTTCCTTCTCATACTCCATGGTGATCTTTGACCCGTATTTCTTGTCGGCCAGCTTGAATGCTTCAGTTATAACCGCCATCTTCCCTCCCTTTTCAAGAAAGCTCAGGCATGCCTCTATCTTGGGGGCCATGCTTCCCCTGGCAAAATGACCTTCCTTAAGATACTTCAGGGTGTCAGCATAATCAAGGAATTCCCTGATCTCCTGATCCGGCTTTTTATAGTTAATATATATGTAGGGGACATCGGTCAGAATGTAGAATTCCCCGGCTCCGATCATCGATGCGAGAAGAGCCGACGCCCTGTCCTTGTCGATTACAACCTCGGCCGGTCTTACATCGTTCTTCTCATCTATGTACACCGGGACTCCCCCTCCTCCTGCCGCAATTACAATGTTGCCCTGCCGTGCAAGATCACGGATAATAGTATGGTTCATTATGTCGATTGGTACAGGAGAAGGCACAACACGCCTGAATCCGCCCTCTGCCTTAACCTCCTCACGGAATATCCAGCCTTTTTTCAGGGCAAGGCTGTCAGCCTCCTTCCTTGTGTATATTTTGCCGATCCGCTTCTGGGGGTCTGTGAAGGCCGGATCGTTCCTGTCGACCACAACCTGTGTTACAATGCAGACAACATTCCTGGTAATCCCGTGACGGTTGAGAACATTCCTGAACATCCTTTCTATCATATAACCGATCCCTCCCTGTGAATCGGCCACACAGATGTCTACCGGCATCTGGGCTATATTATACAACTGCTCTCCTGCGTCGTTTCTCATGAGAATATTTCCAACCTGCGGTCCGTTCCCGTGGGTTATCACAAGGTCGTAGCCCTCGTTGATCAGAAATATCAGATTCTCAAGTGTCTGAGTAGTGTTTTCCTCCTGTTCATCTATAGTGCCTATCTGGTCGCCCCTTAACAATGCGTTGCCGCCAAGGGCAACTACAGCCAGTTTTTTTTCCATATTTAAAGTTTAGGGATGTAATGATTGTTGGAATTATCCGTTCTTATTCAGTTTGGCAGCTTGCTTTATCCGTCATAAAGATATCAATCAAAGTTTTGATTCAAATGTACTCAAATCAGCAAAATGACATAAAAAATATGTTGAACAACATGATTTTACGTATCACATCACATAAACAACGGTGGATAAAGCAAGTGAAAAAAAATAATTACATTTACCCCTTTCAAATAAATTAACGCCTGTGAGATCGGGAAAGGCTCTTCTTCTTACATACATCTCAGTATTAGTACTTACTTCCTGCAACAAATTCGGAGGGAAGGACCTTGACCAGGGGGAAATCCACTATGATGTCAGTTACCAGGGTCGCGTGACCCACATGCCAAAGGAACTGATGCCCAAAAACCTCATCGTTTCATTCAAAGACGACAAAATAGTATATGAGCTTATCTCGCCGTTCGGTAATTCAGGGATCACCAATCTGGCCAATCCGTCGGAAGATATCTACGACACATATCTGAGCCTGTTCACCCTCAAATACTTCTACCCCGCGAAACCCGGGGAGATTTATCCCGGATTCGAATCAATGAACGGCATCGAAATCAAAAAAACTTCAAAAACGTCAGTTATCTGCGGATTCGACTGCAAGCATGCTGAGGTCACTTTTCCCTCCGACAGGTCAAAGGTCTATCATATATGGTATACAGAGGATATCCCTGTGTCAAAACCAAATGTATCGACGCCATTTTATGAAATAGATGGGGTCCTGATGAACTTTTTCTTCTTCATAGGCACTTCCGAATTCCACTTCGAAGCCCAGAATGTTTACAAAAAAGAAATCCCTGATAAAACATTTGAAAGAAAGGAAAAATTCAAAAGGGTATCCAGAAGAGACATAAACAAATTCATCAATAAAATGGTGAGTCTGTGACCGTCCGGGGAACATCCTTTGAACTTCCCGTCTTCCTGCCGTCCAAAGTTTTCATACCAGCCTTGTCTGATCTTCAAATTTATTACCTTTGGGGTGTTTTTTCGGTTTGTGTGTAATAGAGATGAGATGAGCAAAGGGAAGGAGTCCAACGGGAAGAAGACATCAAAAGCAAAGGCAAAATCCAAACCTTTCTTTACCGATGAAAGAATCAGTTTCATAACCGGCATTCTGATAACAGGCTTTGCCGTCTATCTGCTCCTGGCTTGCGTATCATACCTGTTCTGGTGGGAAACCGATCTCAGCCTTGCTGATTCAAAGGTCATCTCAAATGCCGATGTAAATGTCAGGAACTGGTCTGGAAAAAGCGGCCACTTCCTTGCCAAAATGCTGATTGGCTACGGCTTTGGTTTTGGAGCGCTTTTAATCCCGGTCATAATAGGCACGATCGGCCTTAACCTTTTGAAATTCCCCAAGCTGACACTATGGAAGCTTATAATCAAACTGACCTTTGCAGTAATAATAATTTCCCTTATTCTCGGATTCATCTTCGGAAAAGCCCACGGTTACCTTGGCAGCGGTCCGGGAGGTGCGCAGGGTTACAAGATCACTGAATGGTTCAACTCATTCGCCGGTAAGTTCGGGACCGGGATCATCCTTGTCTTCCTGACTATCGGATACCTGGTTTTTGCTCTCAGGTTCAAGCCTGAAACCTTCACCAAAACAATCCCTTCAACCATTGCGAGCGTGATTCCGTCAATGCACCCGTTTCCTTCCGGAGGACAGGCAGGAGCTTCGAAATCACAGTCTGAGGAAGATGATGATGAAGAAGAGAATGATGAAGATGAAGACGACGACAGCGGTGAAGTGGATTTTATCGTAAAGCGCCCTACAGGCGATGACTATGAGGGAGAGGAAGGAAGAAGCTCAATAGTTCATGTCATTGGGAAGACCGGACAAAAAGATTCCGAGTCTGCTGAAAAAGTGCCTATAAACATCACAAAGCCGGAGGCACCCGATGTGCTCCCCGATCATGAAGTGGACAGGCTTATGGAGAATTATGATCCGCGGCTTGATCTGTCAAAATACAAGTTCCCTCCCGTTTCCCTGCTTATCGACCATAAATCGGAATATGAATTTGATAACAGGGAGGTTATTGAAAACAAGGAAAACATTATCAAGACTCTCGGGGACCACAATATTACGATCAAGCATATTTCAGCAACTGTCGGCCCTACAGTTACCCTTTATGAGATCGTTCCTGAAAGGGGCATCAGGGTTGCCCGTATAAAATCGCTTGAAAATGATATCGCCCTGAACCTTTCGGCTCTGGGGATAAGAATCATCGCCCCCATACCCGGCCGCGGAACGGTTGGAATTGAAGTCCCGAACAAGAAGCCGGAGATTGTCTCGATGAAATCGCTCATAACATCAAAGGCATTCCAGGAATCAAAATTCGACCTTGCACTTGCTCTCGGGCGTACTATCACAAATGAACCTTTCATCATCGATCTTACCAAAATGCCCCATCTTCTTGTTGCAGGCGCCACAGGGCAGGGTAAATCGGTAGGTATCAACGCCATAATTACATCGATCCTTTACAAGAAACACCCGTCGGAGGTTAAATTCGTGCTAATCGATCCAAAAAGAGTCGAACTGCCTCTCTATTCGAAGATCGAACGCCATTTCCTTGCAAAGCTTCCCGGCGAGGAGGATGCTATTATTACAGATACCCAAAAGGTTATTACCACCCTTAATTCGTTGTGCATCGAAATGGACAACCGCCTCGAGCTGATGAAAGACGCACAGGCCAGAGCTATTAAGGAATACAATGAAAAATTCGTATCAAGAAGGCTCAATCCCGAAAAAGGGCACAGGTACCTCCCCTTCATCGTGTTGATTATTGATGAGTTCGCCGACCTCATAATGACGGCCGGAAGGGAAATTGAACCCCCGATCGGACGTCTCGCCCAGCTTGCAAGGGCAATCGGGATCCACCTTATAATATCAACCCAGCGACCTTCAGCCAATATAATCACAGGATTCATCAAGGCCAACTTCCCCACACGAATAGCCTTCAGGGTTTTCTCATCAATCGACTCAAGAACAATCATTGACTCCACCGGTGCCGACCGGCTTGTCGGACGCGGCGATATGCTCGTGTCATCGGGCGCCGAGCCTATAAGGGTGCAGTGCGCATTCGTTGACTCAAAGGAAATAGAGGACCTGACCGAATTCATAGGATCGCAGCAAGGCTATCCCGACGCGATGCACCTGCCAGAGTACATCGACGACAGTGAGGGCGGTCCCCAGGAAATCGACCTGCGCAAGAGAGATCCCATGTTCGAGGAGGCAGCACGACTGGTTATACAGCACCAGCAGGGATCAACATCACTTATCCAGAGAAAACTGTCAATCGGGTACAACAGGGCGGGCCGCCTGATCGACCAGCTTGAAGCGGCAGGAGTGGTCGGACCATTCGAGGGAAGCAAAGCCAGGGATGTATTAATTTCCGATTATACACATTTGGAACAGATTTTGAAGAGTCTTGAATAAAAGCAACTGAATGAAAAGACTTCTTGCAATAATAACCCTGATCGCAGCTTCAGTCAGCCTGTTCGCCCAGAACGATCCGGATGCAGTCAGGATACTCGACAATTTCTCCGCAAAGGCCACCAAGGCCCCGTCGGTCTCTATGAAATTCACACTGGAAACAATCGACCAGGTGGAAGGAACCAGCAACAGTATTACCGGCTCGGCAATACTCAGCAAAGACCGCTACAGGATAGAATTGCCTGAAAACATAATCTGGTACAACGGGGAAACATCGTGGAGCTACCTCCCCGATGTGGAAGAGGTTACAATAACAAAGCCCGAAAAGGATGATGATTCGTTCATGGCCAGACCCTCGTCGATTTTCTCTGTTTACAAAAAGGACTACAAGGCCCGCCTTCTTGAGGAAAGAACCGGTTCGTACCTTATCGATCTGTATCCCGACGACATTAACAGCGACCACGTGAGGATAAGGCTCGAAATAGGCAAACCCGGACATGACCTTAAAAGCCTTGAGTACAAATATAAAAACGGTATTACCATTATGCTGAAAGTGACTGGCTACGACCTCACGGTTCAGCCCGTCGATTCTGAATTTGTATTCTCACAGGCAAAATACAGGGAAGCTGAGATAATCGACATGCGCTAGCCTCTGGAAGTCTCCCTTTTGGGATACGCTATCCTTGCATGATAAATATTTGAAAGGCGCTTAATAAACACCTTCTTTATATCCGATATATCCTTGAATGTAAGAGGTGTCTCGGCAAACTGGCCATCCTGCTCCTGGATATAAATTATCCTTTCAACAAGCTCGCTAATGTTCTCCTCCGAATAGTTTGCAAGGCTCCTGGAGGAAGCTTCCACCGCGTCGGCCATCATCACAATTGCAGTTTCCTTTGACAGAGGCCTCGGTCCTCCATAAGCAAAATTCTTTTCCATGTCGGTCCTCTTCGGATTCCTGTCGAGATACTTCTTGTAAAAGAAATAGGCTATGCCTGTCCCGTGGTGTGTCTGAATGAAATCGACAATGGCTGACGGAAGATTGTATTTTTTTGCAAGGTCCATTCCCTTTTTGACATGCCCGGTTATAATGCCGGCGCTCTCAAGCGGATCGATCTGATCGTGGGGACTGAATCCCTCCGACTGGTTCTCTACAAAATACTCAGAATGAAACGTCTTGCCGATATCATGATATAATGCGCCGGTTCTTGCCAGCAGATTGTTCGCCCCTATCTCCCTTGCGGCTTCCTCTGCAAGGTTGGCAACCTGCAGCGAATGCTGGAACGAACCTGGTGCCTCCTCCGACAGCTTCCTCAGAAGCGGCTGGTTTGTATCGGCAAGCTCAAAAAGAGTTGCATCCGACAGGAATCCGAAGGTCTTTTCAAATACAAATATCAGGGGATAACTTAGAAACAGCAGTACTCCATTCCCTGCAAACCAGACATAATTCTGCCAGTTCATTCCGGCAAGGTTGCCTTCCTGCATCAGGCCGATCCCAAGATATACAATGGAATAGGAAAGGAAAGCCATCAAGGCCGCAGTGAAAAGCTTTGCCCTCCTGTAAATATTTGTAAGTGAAATAATAACCATCACCCCTGCTATAAAGCTCAGAAAAACGAATTCGAAAGAATTGGGAACAAAAAAACCTGCAAGCATTATGGTTATAAGGAAAACAAAAAGGGCGAGCCGTGAATCATAGAAAGTCCTAACCATAATGGGGATGATGGCGAAAGGTATCAGGAAGATCATATTACCCGGCATATAAACAACCAACCGTGTGATGATAATGAACAAAAGGATTACGAGGATGATGAAAAATGTCTTATGTGTTGAACTAAGCACATCAAACCTGAAGTAGTACATGAAAAAATAAAGTACAAGGTAACAGGCAGTAACCTCAATCAACCTGCCAAGTACTATCAGCCACATCTCATCCTTCCCCAGCCGTCGCTCATATTCGTTCTTCATCGATTCAAGCATCATGAACTTCTGATCATCGACTATCTCTCCCCTCGAAATAATAAGCTCTCCCTCCTGAACCAGTCCGCGGGCATGACTGATCTCGCCAAGCAACTTTGTGCTCACGGCGTTTGATGTCGCAGCATCATAAAAGAGATTGGGTTCCACAAAATCATAAAGCGCAACTCCGGATAACAAATCCCTGATCGTTTTCCCCTGTGCCGAAGTATACCGGCTCTCCAGCTCCGCTTTCTTCTCCTCGGCATATTGATAAGCAGATTTTTCAACGAAAAGTGCGCTCACCGGCCTCTCCTCAGCAACCCTGCCGCTTATTACAGTCACTTCAGCCGGAAGCTTTTCGTACGGCATCAGTTCATTGCTTTCAAGTATCCCTTTCTGATAAACTTCCGATAGTATGGCGTTCAACTCTCTTTTTACAGCCAGAAATCCCATCGGATCAACAGTCCTTGATTCCTTTTCAAAACTTACACTTAGTTCATTAAGGTGTTTGTCGAGATCCGCTATCCGGTTCTTTTCAATATCGGGATCGAGCTTGAAATAAGGGGCAAAATTCTTAAGGATGCTGTCGTGCTCGGCAGTTATAACTTCAGCGGGTTTTTCGATAGCAAAGTCCCATGGAGCTATAAGTGAAGAACTCAGCCAGGGCTTGCCTTTCTGAAACTCATACCTGAATTTGCCTTCCCGGGGTGAAATTGCAACTACTATTATTATGCTTGCAATAAAAAGGAACAGGTGATAAAGATATTTCTTGTTGGGTTTGACCTCCGGAGGCCTTCTCGATAACGCCATGACTGTGTTTTTTATAAAGTTACGGAATATTTTATAACGGACAACAATACAGGAATCACATGGTTTGCTCCGGAATCTTTTAAATTGCTAATTTTGAGAAAACATTTCCTATGGAAACTTTCGTTTGCTGCAACGTTTTCGTCCCCCTCCGCTCAGGACCATCGCACCGCTCCGAAATGCTCAGCCAGGTATTGTTCGGTGAGAAATACACAATCATCGACCAGGTGGGGCACTGGTACAGGATTGAGACACTGTTTGACAATTACACGGGATGGATCGACACCGACCACCTGCAGCATTCACCGGCAGGCAGGGATGATGAAGGACTCGTGCTTAACAGGTCATTGCTCTGTCACAGGGAAGATGGCACAAAGCTGGTTCTTGAGGCAGGGTGCGAGGTGTATGAACCGGATTTTGAAAAAAGCTGTTTCAGGGCGGGCAGCAATACATTTTCCGCCGAAGCCGGATTCAGCCAGTCATATATTAAGGTGTCTGAAGCAATTTCCGATACTTCTCTCAAATTCATAAACAGCCCGTACATATGGGGCGGAAGGATACCTTCGGGAATCGACTGTTCCGGGTTTGTACAGATGGTCTACAAGATCCGGGGCGTCAAAATTCCGCGCGACAGCTGGCAGCAAGCTGAGGCAGGAACAAGCATAAGCTTCCTGGATGAAACACTTCCCGGCGATCTTCTGCTCTTCGATGATGAAAGAGGAAAGATAACCCATGTCGGAATGATTCTGTCGCGCGGGCTCGTGATCCACGCTTCGGGAAGGGTCAGGATCGACACGGTTGACCATCAGGGTATCTTCAAGAAGGAAAAAGGCGGATATTCCCATAAACTGAGAACTATAAGAAGGATCACCGGAGAATAGCAGGCACGGACCTTTTTTTATTTGCTCTCCCTGATTATCCTGTCTGTCAGCGCGAGTATGGACTCCTCTTCACTGATTGCCTGATCTTCGATGGCCTTTCCCCTGGATATAATGTCGTTTACGAATTCCTTGTCGTCAAGACCAACGGAGTTTATCCTGACATTGAGATAAGCCCCCTTTATGCACGATCTGAGAGCCAGCGCTCCTACTGCAGCATCGGTGACCGAATTCGGATTTCCCTTCTGAACCATCTCCCGTATCAGTGAGAAGCCCGGCAAAGCTGTTTCCATAACCCTGAACGGCACGAGAGTTGCATGCCTGGTGGCGGCGGCAATTGCAGCCTTCCTGGCTTTTATCTCCTCATCGGTCTTTTTGGGAAGACCGATTGCTTCGAGGATCATGTTGAAGGCTTCAGTATCCTCATCAACAAACCTGAGCAGCCTGTTCTGTATCTCCTTGCCCTTTTCAGCCCATTCCGAAAACTCCTTCCAGCGGTGATCCCATCCCCTCTTGTGACCCGAAATATTGGCCACCATTGTGCCCAGGGCTATTCCAAGCGATCCGACATACGCCGATACTGAACCGCCTCCGGGAGCCACCGATTCCGAGGCAGCCTCATTCATAAAACCCGTCAGCGTCATCGATCTGAGCTTTCCTTCATCTTCATTCCCGCTGATTACATATTCAATTATCTTTTCACGGGGATTGAACTTGCTGAGATCGCTTAATCCCAATGATTTGACTGCAATTTTAATCAGCTCCTCATCCGATACACCCGCTGACCGCTGCTGCTTTTCGAGAAAATACCTGCCGGCATCAAGCATCGACTTAAGCGGAATAAGCCCCACAAGCTCCGAACCGGTGACCCTTATTCCCCTTGCTCCTGCCTTCGTGCAGACCTCATCAAATGCAATATGAACGGGTGTCACCGAGATGTTGGTGAGGTTCATTGATATCTGGGCAATGCCGTATTCCTTTATATACCATCCTATCGCCTTTACACATTTAAGAGTGCCGGGTACATTGACCATTTCAGCACCGGCATTCTTCACCATCCTTCCCTTCTCCCTGACATCGAATGCTATTGCGTTGGCGCGTCGTGTCGATGTGGTGTTCAGGTTCACATTAAAAGCCACCAGGAAATCCCTTGCCCCCACGGCAGTTGCCCCGGCCCTCTCATTGAAGACGGCGGGTCCGAAATCGGGTTTCCATCCGGGATCGGACAGCTTCTTCCTTAAGCCTTCGTATTCTCCCGCCCTGCAACTGGCCAGGTTCTGCCTTTTCTCCTCAAAAGCCGCATTTTCATAACAATAAACCGGTATCGACAGCTCCTCTCCTATTCTTTTTGCCAGACTGCGTGCGTAAACCACGGTCTCCTCCATTGTTATCCCCGAAACCGGCACAAGCGGACATACATCGGTTGCACCCATGCGCGGATGCTCTCCATGATGCCTCGACATATCGATCAGTTCCGATGCCATTTTTACTCCCAGGAAAGCAGCTTCCACAACTACTTCAGGCTCACCCACAAAGGTTACCACCGTACGGTTTGTGTCCCGGCCCGGATCAACATCCAGAAGCCTTACACCTTCAACCGATTCAATTGCATCAGTTATCTCTTTTATAATGGCCATGTCCCTTCCTTCGCTGAAATTCGGGACACACTCGATGACTCTCTTTTCCATATTTTATCGGTCTTATTGTTTCACTCTAAAATTTTCACATTGCACTTAACTCCTCAGCAGGATTCCAGACTTTTCCCCTGAGAATAACCTTATCAACCAGGTTGCTGCCAAAGGCATAAGGAAAGTATCCGAAAGAAGGAATTTCCTTTGTTATTATCAGGCTGGCTGTTTTGCCTTCCGATATCGAACCGTGAGTATCCTGTATACCCATTGCATAAGCCGAGTTGACGGTTACCGCATTAAACACCTCTTCGGGAGTCATTTTCAGCCTGATACAACCGAGCGACATCACCAGCTTCATGTTGCCTGAAGGCGATGAGCCGGGGTTGTAATCAGATGCAAGGGCCACCGGAAGGCCTGAATCTATCATAAGACGTGCAGGAGGATCGGGCAAACGAAGGAAAAGCGCTGAACCCGGCAGAAGAGTCGGCATGGTTTCAGATCCCAGAAGAGTTGAAACCTCATCATCGCCCGAACGCTCCAGGTGATCGACAGAAAGGGCATTGTACTTCACACCAACCTGAACCCCTCCGGAAAATGCTATCTCATTGGCATGTATCTTGGGTATGAGCCCGTATTTCATCCCGGCCATCAGTATCCGCTCCGTTTCGCCGACAGTAAAAAATCCTTCATCACAAAACACATCTATATAATCGGCAAGCCCTTCCGATGCAACCAAAGGAATCATTTCATTTATAATCAGATCAATATACGAATCCCTGTCATTCCTGTATAATTCAGGAACTGCATGGGCTCCAAGGAATGTCGACTTTATTTCCAGAGGGCAGTTTTCCCTGATACGCCTGATCACCCTGAGCATCTTAAGCTCATCCGCCGTGTTTAGTCCGTATCCGCTTTTGATCTCAACAGCCCCGGTTCCCATTCCAGCTATTTCATAAATCCTTACCATCGATTCACGGTACAGTTCTTCCTCTGTTGCATCATGAAGCTTTTTTGAAGAATTCAGGATGCCGCCTCCCCTGCGGGCAATCTCCTCATATGAAAGCCCGCGTATCTTATCGACAAACTCCTGCTCGCGGCTTCCCGAATACACAAGATGAGTGTGGGAATCACAAAACGCCGGAAAGACAAATCTTCCAGTGGCATCAATAACCTCAAGGTCTGCCCGGCCGGCTGTCAGCCCGCCGGGCAGATCCTCCATCCTCCCGAAAGAGGCTATCTTGTCATCTTCGGCAAAAAGAAAAGCAGAGCTTACCGAATCAACGACCCCCATCTCCTTCCCGCGCTTTGTTCCGGACGGCATTTCCCCCGTTCCGGACAGTTCCCTGATATTCTTTATTAACAGAGCCATATACGTATTTAGTCGTAAAATTGAAGCCTAAGGTAGCAAATATTGAAAATTCATTATATGATTTCCATTTTTCTTTACCTTTATCCCTGTGACCAAAACTCTTACCTATGAAAAAATACTTGATCGTGTTACTGGTTTCAGCCTTTACCTTCCTTGCGTCAGCCCAGGAAGACAAGTCAAAAACCGGATGGAAGTTCGGAGGCGCTCTTCCGGCAATTTCATTCGATTCAAACCTGGGATTCCAGTACGGAGCCCTGGTTGAATTCTTCAATTACGGGAACCCCGGCATCTACCCCGAATGGTACGATCACATTTACGCAGAGGTTTCAAGATTCACCAAAGGCAGCGGAATTTACAGGTTCATGTTTGAATCGAATCATATAATACCCGGTATCGAATGGGTGGCCGACCTGAGTTACCTCCCCGACCTTGCAAATCATTTTTACGGATTCAACGGCTACGAATCGATCTACAATGCCGACTGGATGGACAAGGAGGCAACATCTTACAAATCGGAAATGTTTTACAGGCATGAGAGGAACCAGTTCAGGTTCAAGAACGATTTCCTCGGTAAGTTATCAGGCGACAAGCTGAAATGGAGCGCAGGTTTTGCATTTCAGAAATTTGACGTGAATTCGGTGGATATCGACAAGCTGAACAAGGGCAAGGATGAGGACCTCCTCCCGTCCCTCGCCGATGAGCCGGGGCTTTTCGAGCTGTACCGTGATTCCCTCGGACTGATCTCCGCCAACGAAGCCGACGGCGGCTGGGTAAATACCCTGAAGGCTGGTGTGGTATACGACACAAGGGACAACAGGCCTAATCCCATGAAAGGGATATGGACAGAACTGGGTTTTGAACTGGCTCCCGAATTCATGGGAAACGACTGGGGATTCACAAAATTCTACATCACACACAGGCAATATTTCACCCTTGTTGAAGACAACCTCTCCCTGGTTTACAGACTGGGATATCAGGCGACACTTTCGGGCAATACTCCCTTCTTCTATCAGTCGCAGATGATAACATCCAGACTTACCGGAGCCTTCAACGAAGGTCTCGGAGGATTCAGCACGCTCAGGGGCGTCCTGAAAAACAGGGTCGTGGGTGACGGATTTGCCCTGGGTAACGTAGAACTACGCTGGAAACCATTGCAATTCACATTATTTAACAAGGAGAGTTACCTGGGACTCAACTTTTTCTATGACCTCGGAATGGTAACACAGAAAATCGATCTTCCTCCCGCCCTTCAGGCAACATTCCTTAGTGAAATGACCAACTATACCTACAGCGATTTCTTCAATCCCGGATCCGAAAAAATGCATCATTGCGCCGGGATCAGCATAATGCCTGTGTGGGGAGAAAATTTCGTTGTCGCCGTTGATATCGGAAAATCATTTAATGAACAGGACGGAAACATAGCATTCGGGATCGGACTGAATTACCTGTTTTAGACAACAGCCTGATTATCTGCATATTCAGAAATAACAACAAAAATTTGTCGTAAAACAATAAGCTGCTTATTGTTTTACGACAAATTTTTTACCTGAAACGATATGGTTTTTGAAAAAGCCCGAAGACAGAAGACAGAAGACAGAAGGAAGAAAGGAAGAAAGGACACAAGACTCACGGAGCAAAGGGCAGTGAATAACCAAAGTAGCTTTTTTAATTCCTTAAAACCCACCCCTGATTTCTCGTGAGGGAATCCTGGTTGTTCACAACCGACCGAACTGGCAGAACTATCTTCTGTCTTCGGTCTTCCGTCTTTCTTTTCAAAACCCCTTCAGCAGATAAGCCAGTGTGGTACCGAAGTAGTTCCCGAGAAGATACCCTATAACTCCTCCGGTCAGTCCGGTTACAATGACATCCTTGTTCTTGAGGGCATTGGCAACCAGGGGAACAAACGGAGGCGAAAATACGAATGCTGTGGCTGTTATTAGGAAATTATCGGCATCGATACGGAATATCTTCGCCAGAATCAGATGCAACAGAAGCGATCCCCAGTAGCACCATGATATGAAAAGTATCAGATCCCACATTCCCTGTCCGAACATGCTCCTCAGGTCTGATCTGGAAGCAACAGTCAGGGAGAAGACAAGTATCAGGTACATACCGAGCTGGAAGGTCTTTTCGATCCTGTTTATCGGTTTAAAAAGTGAAGCAAGTATTCCCAGTGTGGTGACAGAAAGAACCATCACAGCCATTCTGAACTCCTCGGGCACCGGAGCAAACATGTAAAGCGCTCCGCTGATTCCGGCAATTATCACGCTCAGTCCCAAAGCTTTCAGGAGAGGGATCAACATCTTCTTCTTAAGCATCCCCGAGAAATCATCAAGTCCTTCAGTCTCTTTCTTAACCAGCTTCTCATCTAAAGTCACGCCGTTTTTATCCTCATATTTGGGCAGGATAGCCCTGAAAATCCCGGGAGCAATGGTGACAAAGAAAAGCACAAGGAATGCACCCACTAT
>JAVEXG010000160.1:0-7180 GCA_034004115.1 Bacteroidales bacterium
TCGCCTTTATCGTAGTAATAAACCTTGCCGCCGTTGTAATGAATGTAGTAATTCATGACGAAATATTTTTGGACAATTAATCAAGTTGGCAGTACTCAAGGCATAAAGGTATTAAGGCATTAAGGCAAGAAGGCTTTAGATTTTATCGCATACCGCGTACCTCATACCGCATACCCTCTTTCGCTTAAGCTTCAGAGAGCAAAGCCAGTTACTAAGGTTAAATATACTTAATCCGGGAAATTGATTATATGGTTATTTAGTTTTAATTTTATAAAAATTGTTCCGGTCGGAAAATTCCAAAAAAACTCACTGACCATGGATAAAGTACTATTCTCATCCGTTTCGAAAAAGTTTGTGATGGCACTTGCAGGCCTCTTTTTGATATTGTTCCTGCCCGTCCATCTGGTTATTAACTTCATGCTTCTGAAAAGTGATCCCGGTCCTTTCAACAAGGCAGCCCATTTCATGGCAACTTTTCCCCTGATCAAGATTATAGAAGTATTTCTTATTTCAGCCATCCTGATCCATATCGCCTATGGCATTTACATCCAGATCCAGAACTGGAGGGCCCGGCCGACAGGGTATGCAATAAACATAAAGACACAGACATCGTTTTTTTCGAAATTCATGATCTGGACAGGTGCTGCAGTATTTACCTTTCTTGTACTTCACTTCTTTAATTTTTACTTCATGCGGCTCGGATTTGTGAAGGGGAATCCTGACGATTTTTATTCGGTGGCGCATGAGCTTTTCAGAATACCTGCCTACAACTATATTTATCTCTTGTGTTTCATTCTTCTCGGACTACATCTGTACCATGCCATTTCATCGGCATTTCAGACTCTCGGACTTAACCACAGGTTCTGGACCCCCGTCGTTAAGGTATTCGCCTGGATATACGCCATTGCTATCCCTGCCGGCTTTGCTGTTATTTCAATAACAATATGGCAGTTCAGATAGAAAACACTAAGTATATGGAAAAACTCAATGCTAAGATCCCCGATGGCCCGCTTGCCCTGAAGTGGACAAATTACAAGAATTCGGTTAAGCTGGTCAACCCCGCAAACAAAAGGAAAATCGATATTATCGTTGTCGGTACCGGTGTTGCAGGAGCGGCAGCATCTTCTACCCTGGGTGAACTGGGATACAACGTGAAAACCTTCAGTTATCACGATTCCCCGCGAAGAGCCCATGCAGTGGCTTCGCAGGGAGGAGTTAATGCAGCCAAGAACTACCAGAACGACGGCGACAGTGTTTACCGGCTGTTTATCGATATGATAAAGGGAGGCGACTACCGGTCGCGCGAAGCCAACGTATACAGGGCTGCCGAAGTAAGCAACCAGGTCATCGATCATTTCGCTGCTCTGGGCGTACCCTTTGCCCGGGATTACGGAGGCACCCTGAATACCCGATCGTTCGGGGGAGTACAGGTATCCAGGACTTTCTACGCAAAGGGACAGACAGGCCAGCAATGCCTTCTCGCTTCATATGCATCCCTCAACCGGCAGATAAAAAAGGGAACCGTAACCATGTACCCCCGCAGGGAAATGCTCGACCTGGTGGTTATTGACGGAAGAGCCCGGGGAATAATCACCCGTAACCTGATCACCGGGGAAATTGAAAGGCATTCGGCCCATGCTGTTGTGCTTGCAACAGGAGGCTACGGCACCATCTTCTACCTTTCCACCCTTGCAGTGAACTCAAACGCCACGGCAGCATGGAAAGCATATAAAAAGGGAGCCTTCTTTGCCAACCCGAGCTTCGTCCAGATACATCCCACTTCAATTCCCCAGATGAACGAATTCCAGGCAAAGCTTACACTTATGTCGGAGTCGCTCAGAAATGACGGAAGAATCTGGGTGCCCAGGTCAAAAGATGATAAACGACCACCCAATGAGATCCCGGAGACTGATAGAGACTATTATCTCGAAAGACGCTACCCTGCCTTCGGGAACCTGGTACCCAGGGACATTGCTTCGCGGGCTGCAAAGGAAAGATGCGACGCCGGATACGGTGTAGGACCTACAAAACTTGCCGTTTACCTCGATTTCAGGGATTCAATAAACAAACAGGGGAAAAAGGCCATCGAGGGGAAATATGGCAACCTCTTCGAGATGTACAGAACCATTACAGGCACCGATCCTTATTCGGAACCTATGAGGATTTACCCCGCAGGTCATTATACAATGGGAGGTCTGTGGGTCGACTATGAGCTTATGACAACAATCCCCGGGCTTTATGCAATAGGCGAGGCAAACTTTTCCGACCATGGCGCCAACCGCCTGGGGGCAGGCTCGCTGATGCAGATAGCAGCCGACGGATATTTTATTCTTCCTGTAACAATAAACAACTACCTGGCCGACCAGATAAGAGTTCCAGGGATCCCCACAGAAGGACCGGAATTTGAAGAAGCAGAAAAATCAGTGTCCGACCGGCTCGCCAGACTGATTTCAATAGGCGGCTTGCAGACGGCTACAACTTTCCACAGACGGCTTGGAAAAATTATGTGGAACCTTTGCGGGATGACCAGAAATGAAAAAGGCCTCCTCAAAGCGCTTGAGCTGGTTAAGGATCTAAGGGATGAGTTCTGGAAAGACCTCAGGGTGCCGGGTTCTGTAAACGACCTGAATCAGGAACTGGAGAAAGCCGCCAGGATTGCCGATTTCCTTGAGCTTGCCGATCTGCTCGTCACCGACGCGCTGAACAGAAAGGAATCGTGCGGGGCCCATTTCAGGGAAGAGTTCCAGACTCCCGATGGGGAAGCTCTCAGAAATGATGCTGACTATACCTACGTGGCTGCCTGGGAATATGCAGGAGAAGGCAAACCCCATATTCTTAACAGGGAGCCGCTAAAATTTGAAGAAGTCGAGATGAAGGTAAGGAGTTATAAATAAAGGCGTAAAGGCGTAAAGGCAGGCAGGCGTACTGCAAGACCGCATGACCGCACGACCGCATGACCGCACGACCGCATGACCGCATGACCGCATGACCGCATGACATTATTAAATACAAATCATCAAACAGTATGAAACTGACACTTAAGATATGGCGGCAGAAGAATGCAAAATCGAAAGGGAAATTTGTGACTTACAAAATGGAAAGTGTTTCCCCTGAGATGTCGTTCCTGGAGATGCTCGATGCACTTAACAACAAGCTTGTGGAGACCGGTGACGAGCCTGTCGCCTTTGAACACGACTGCAGGGAGGGTATTTGCGGATCGTGCGGAATGTATATTAACGGCCATCCCCATGGTCCTGTTCCTGCCGTTACCACCTGCCTGCTCTCGATGAGGTACTTCAGCGATGGCGAAACAATTACGATAGAACCCTGGAGGGCCTTACCCTTTCCTGTAATAAAGGATCTTATCGTCGACAGGAGTGCAATGGATAAGATTCAGATCGCCGGCGGTTTTATTTCGGTGAATACCGGTGCCGCCCCGGAAGCCAATTCTATTCTCGTTCAGAAAAAAAACGCCGAGGACGCCTTCGATTCAGCTATATGCATCGGATGCGGAGCCTGTGTGGCTGCCTGTAAAAATGCCTCGGCCATGCTGTTTGTATCCGCAAAGATCTCTCAATATGCACTGCTTCCCCAGGGCCGGGTGGAGGCGAAGGACAGGGTGAGGGCCATGGTTGAGAAAATGGATGAACTCGGATTCGGCAACTGCTCAAATACCGGAGCCTGCGAAGCTGAATGCCCGAAACAGATCAAGCTTACAAATATTGCACGCCTTAACAGGGAATACTACAAGGCATACTGACCTTTTCCAGGCATCCCGGGAACTATTCAAACTGCTTTCAGGAGCATAATGCCTCAATATCGGCAACCGTTTTTGGAATCGCCTTACCCAGAAGCTTATGTCCTTTTTCTGTAATAAGAACGTTGTCTTCAATCCTGATACCACCTATCTCCATCCAGTCAGCCAGCTTTGTGTAGTTGATGAATTCCCTGAATTTACCCTCCGAATCCCATTTGCTTATCAACTCGGGAATAAAGTAAATTCCGGGCTCCACTGTGAAAACATGACCGGGCTTGTACGGAAGAGCAAACCTCAGGAAGGCAAGACCAAACTGTTCGCTCCTCTTCACTTCATCGCTGTAGCCCACATAATTCTCGCCAAGTCCTTCCATGTCGTGAACGTCAAGTCCCATCATATGCCCCAGTCCGTGAGGCATAAACAGGGCATGGGCTCCCTTTTCAACTGCTTCTGCCGTGTCTCCCTTCATCAGACCGAGTTCCTTCAGCGAAGATGCTATTATCCTGCATGCATTCAGGTGAAGGTCGCGGTTTGAGATGCCCGGCTTCGCAGTTTTTATCGACTCAGTGTTTGCCTTCAGCACTATCTCATAGATATCTTTCTGCTTGCGGTTGAATTTCCCGCCGACAGGGGTGGTGCGGGTGATATCAGAACTGTAGTGCATGTTCGATTCAGCCCCGGCATCAGTAACCATCATCCGGCCCTTTTTCAGGATGTTGTCGTGATTATGGTTGTGAAGCGTCTGCCCGTTGATGCTAAGTATTATAGGGAAGGAAGTACCGCCGCCATGTGCCAGCGCAATTCCCTCGATAGCTCCGAAGATCTCCTGTTCCTTAACTCCCGGCTTACACATCTTCATTGCTGTGGTATGCATCTCATAGGCCACAGCCACGGCCTTTTCTATTTCTGCTATCTCAACCGGTTCCTTTATTGAACGCATTGAAACAACTGCCTTTATCAGATCTGCCGATGCAAGTGTTTTCATCTTGCAGGGATTTTCCCTGAGAAGGGCTCCAAGCGTCATTTTATTCTCGCCCCTGTACGGAGGAAGAAAATGAACCTTGCGCTTCTTTGAAAGGGCATCGCCTATTTCGCTTTCAAGCTTCGCAAAAGGAGCAGTGCTGACCACGCCGCATCCCAAAGCCAGCTCCTTTACAGTTGGCTGCGGACCCATCCAGATTATATCGTCTATGTCGACATCCTTGCCGAATATCCAGTCCTTTCCGGTATCAAAATCCATCAATCCGGCGAACCCGGGCAGATCAAGTCCGAAATAATAGAGAAAATCACTGTCCTGCCTGAAATGATACTGATTGGCAGGATAATTCATCGGGGAATCGACATTCCCAATGAAAAGGGCTAGTCCCGATTTCATGATTTCATGCAGCCTGGCCCTGCGGCTGATATAAACTTCCTTTTTAAACATATCCGGTTTTTTTACTGATTCAACGATTCAGCTAAGTTAATATCCTCAGCGATACAATCCCATTTTTCAGTAACTTAAAATCAGGTCAGAAAAATTATTAACAGGTTGATCTTAAATTCTGAAATCAGAACACTTTAATATCAAATATTTTGCCTTGCGAATACTATTGGATATTAACAAAACGTTATTATATTCGCATTAATGTTATCAACACTTTGTTAACACCAACCTGATCTTATGCCTTACAGAAGATTACCCAACACTGATGCCGCACGTATCAGGGCGATGAGAATCGCACTCGAGAAAGGACGAGAGGTTCCGCCAAACCAGATGGCCTTTTCTCCCAAGATGATCGTTAAACTGCAGAGGTTTCTTCCCCAGTTTGAGAACATGATCATGCTCCAGCGCCAGTCCTATGCTTCTCAGAACAACAAGAGCAGGGAATATGCCGAGATAATCAGGAAAGCAAGGCTTTACCTCACTCATTTCGTAAGGGTGATGAACATGGCTATATTCAGAGGCGACCTTCCGGCCGAAACCAGGGCTTTCTACGGACTGGCAACAAACGAATCGACGGTTCCTTCGCTAAATACCGAAAATGAACTTATAAGCTGGGGGAAAAGGATAATTGAGGGAGAAGAATTCCGGATCAGAAAGGGCGGCTCCCCGATTACCAATCCTACAATCGCTGTTGTGAAAGTAAGATACCATAATTTCCTCGACGCCTGGAATTTCCAGAAAACCATTGCCAAAAGAACTCTCGATTATACTGAAAAAAACTACGAACTGAGGAAAGAAGCCGACGATCTGATCCAGCAGATCTGGAACGAGATCGAAAATACCCACAGCACCCTGCCTGAAGATAAAAGAATGCCGGCCAGCGAGAATTACGGTATCGTTTATTTCTACAGAAAGAGTGAACTTAACAAACCCGGATCACCTGCAGAGGCGCAAAGCACAATCTGGCCTTAACAAGTATCTCATTGACCATAGGTAATATACAGCTCAGAGAATATCCTCTGTTCCTTGCTCCGATGGAGGATATCACTGATCCGTCGTTCCGTTATTTATGCAAGCTTAACGGCGCTGATTTCATGTACACCGAATTCATATCATCCGACGGACTGATAAGGGATGGCCAGAAGAGCGTTAAGAAACTTGATATTTATGATTTCGAGCGACCGATAGGCATTCAGCTTTACGGCCATCTGACCGATGCTATGGTTGAAGCTGCCCTGATCGCGGAAAATGCCCGGCCGGAACTGATTGACATAAATTTCGGATGTCCTGTTAAGAAAATCGCCAACAGGGGTGCCGGAGCCGGCATGCTTCGCAATATCCCCCTTATGATTTCAATGACCGAATCAATTGTAAAGGCGGTTAAACTCCCGGTTACCGTCAAAACCCGCATCGGATGGGATGAGGACAGCAAAAACATTGTGGAGATTGCCGAAAGACTCCAGGATACAGGCATAGCCGCTTTGACAATCCACGGAAGGACAAGGTCGCAGCTTTACAAAGGAACGGCCGACTGGACACTTATAGGCGAAGTCAAAAATAATCCCAGGATGAAAATTCCGATAATCGGTAACGGAGACATAGACAGTCCTGAAAAAGCCAGGGAAATGTTCAGCAGATACGGAGTCGACGGGATCATGATCGGAAGGGCCACAGTAGGCAGGCCATGGATCTTCAGGGATATCAGGCATTATCTCGATACCGGCGAACTCCTCCCGGAACCGGAAGTATCAGAAAAAGCCTTGCTTGCATTGCTTCATCTCGATAAATCGATCGAGTTCAAGGAAGGCAAAAGGGCAATCTTAGAGATGAGAAGACATCTCTCAAACTACTTCAAGGGGCTCCCCCATTTCAAGGAGACAAGGCTGAAACTTCTTACAACTCCCGAACCTGATCAGATAAGGGAAATAATAAACGAAATCAGCGAAAAATGGGGCAGCTACCGTTCCGACGACAGAACATCGGTGTACGGGCTCTGA
>JAVEXG010000161.1:0-7148 GCA_034004115.1 Bacteroidales bacterium
GTATTTAATATACATGAAAAACTAATGCTATATGCTTGGCATTCAATTGATTATATCAACATAACAACATATGTTATTAACATTCAGAAATATAGCCTGCGTGTAATAAATGTGATATGAGATTAGCTTCGAAAGGAGGGGAAATTTTACGAGATTAGATATCAGCCTGTTAAAGATACATTAAATACCTGATTGGCAGCAAAATTCTCTGAACTTATTCTCAAGTCGACAGGCCTCTTTCAACGCTCAGAACAAAAATTTGCGTTAGTGAGGTAAAAACCAATAAGAAGATTTTTTTACTACTCAAATTCAGTGTGTTATAAAATAAAACCGCACTAATTTAACGAGACGTCACAAGTCAGGAAGATAATATTCCTGAGCGACGGTGTCAAATGCTGGGAAGGAAGCAACAAGGAGATACTCGACTCCGAATGCAACACCCTGAATGATTTTGTGTTTGCAAACGCGCTGGCAAAACAGCTGAGAAAATCGTCAAAATAAAGGTTCAATCAACCTCCTCGTAATCAACATACTCTCCGATTTCTTTTGAAACCCCGGACGATTTCTGGTTGTCTTTCCTGTCCGGTCTTTGATCCTGGTCCGATTCATTCAGGCCCTGGAAAAATTTTACTATTGGTCTTACAAGAAGATAGATTATGATGCTGATCAGTACAAAGCGGATTAAAATTGTCATTTCGTTTTGAAGTTATTCGTTTTAAGCTATTCAATAATTGTCGTTCCCCCTGTTCCCGAACACGAGGTTCATTCCCAGCCGTGCATGCAGAGTGTTCCATCCTGCAGGGAGGAATATCTCTTCCCCGCTTCCTCCGGTCCTTTTCCAGCTGAACGGAATCCTGTCGCACAGGAAATAGAACTGAAAGACAGAAGCCCTTACTCCGATTCCCAGACCAAGGTTGTCGTATCTGTGATTGCATGCAGTGTATGCCAGAGTGGCTGTGAGGGTATTTCCCAGGTTCATGTTTCCCGAAAGGGTTAATGCCTCTCTTATCTGGCGGTCAGAGATCTGAGTGTATGACAGCAGACCGACAGAGAATTTTTCGTTAATGTCATATTTCCCCCCGACAGTGAATCCGACCGGAAGCTTTGTGGTGAAACGCTTCGGGTCATTAACATCGACAAAGGAATTCTTCAGTGAATCGATCAGACTGCCGCTTACATCATCAAATGTTGCAGTGCCGTTGTAGACATCCTGAAGATTGAGTCCGCTGAGGGTAATGGTGTCAGTGGTCTCGAGGTTTGAGAGGTCCGATGTCCACTTTATGAAGCCAACATCGGTAATCGAGGCTGAAAGTGTCAGTCTTCCGGTTGCTGCAAACTCAGCTCCCAGGTCGAGCCCGAATCCCGCGTTCCGGGTATTTGTAAGGAATTTCATTGTCTCCCGGTCGTCATTGAACCGTTCATCATCAATATCCACATCAACTATGCGGCCCCGGGCATCGGTGACAACATTCACAGGTCCGCTTATGTTGAGAGCCATGTTTGCTTCAAGTGAATTTGTATAATCTTCGTTCACAACCAGATTCAGTCCGTAATTCCTTAAACTGGCGGCAGCCATGCCGAAGAGCACCCTGGCCTTTCCCCCGAACCTGAGTCTCGGAGTTAAATTCTTCGAAGCGCCTATTCCTATCTCGCGATAATACATGGCATTCATCCTGGTTTCGCTCAGGTCGAATGATTGTCCGGCCAGGTTTTCGTTTCCCTCGAATACCAGCCTGAAAAAATCGCGGGGCAGGACCATTCCTCCGGTGACATGGTCATTAATATCGAGAAACACGTAAAGATCATTGTCAATCTGTGGTGAAAAGCCGACGCCCAGCAGCTGCATCATACTTTCCGGTTCGAAGTAATTCCTTTCCTTCAGGCCGTTCAGGAATCCCTCTGTATCAAAATCGCTGTTCAGGAAGGGAATTGTTGCTTCATTTATCTCCCTGCCCTCGGGAAGAAAATCCGAAAAGCTGAATATGTTGTTCTTTACCGTGACACCCACGCCAGTGATACCCGGAAGACCCACATAAACACGGTTTGAAGGCCTGAATGCAGGATTTACCAGATGGTTCTGGGGAAGGTCCATAAAATAAAGGACCTGACTGTTCTGGGCGGCGATATTCGCCGCAATCAGTGTAAAAATGACACTTAATATAACCCTTGTTTTCATCGTCTGCATTTATTTGACCGAACTATCGATCCTATAGTTATAGAGGAACCTGTCGGATCCTCCCACTATAAGATTCCAACCCGGAGCAGAGGACAGTTTTCCTATTGAGAACATCGATGCTCCCCTTAGCGGGAATCCGTTCATCACCGTTCCCTTGCTGTCGACAAGCCAAATAAGGTTACGGCCGGCATCAAAAACCCCGATCTTCCTGTCGGAAGAGGAGAATGTGAAACTGATCGGGCCCGCAAGAGCAGGAGTGTCGAAATCCTTCGAAAACATCTCTTTCTGGTTGTGGTCGTAAAGATACAGCTTGCTGCTGTCAATGAAAACATATTCACCAAAACCATCGCCATCCACATCAAAAAAATCGAATGAGTGGTCAAAACTGAACTTCCTGAAGCTGAATTTTTTAACTTCTCCGTTGAATGACACGGTCTGAACCGTTCCGTCAGGGGCGGTACAAACGAGTGAAGAACCTGATCCGGACGAGAGTCTCAGGGCAGATCCCGGGGCTTTGGTGACCGCATCATCGGGAGTAAGCCTGATCTTTCCGTTACGGTCGAGGAAGTAGATTGAAGATTCATCAACCACTACAATAAAATCCTTTCCCGAAACCTTAAAGAAGCCGGCCTCGGATGTCACCTTTCCTGCAGTTCTGAACGGTTCCCATCCCTTTACAACACTTCCCGACTTATCATAGGAATAGACGTACTTATCCTCGCCTGCTATAACCAGCCTGTAAGTCCCGTTATTCTCGTAGTCAAACAGGGCAAGCGGGCTTGTTGCCGGGGATCGCAGCCGCACCGGGTATCTTGCGACATAGTTTCCGTTACGGTCGATCAGGTGAAGATTGTTTTTCCCGGCAAAGAGCAGTTGATATTTGCCGTTCCTGTAATAGTCGATCATGTAGACGTTACCCATTATTCTTTCCCGGAGCGGAAGTTTCCACAGCACCCTTCCCGCGGTATTTATAAGATAGGCATTGTTTCCCGAGTCCTGGATAAATATCTCCTTCACACCCGTGTTATGGTTTGTGAAGAAGAAGGGTTTAATTGCAGCAGTCGTATCAAGAAGCGTCTCCCATTCAGTTGTCGACTCTTCCATTACAAGCTCCTTATAGCTTACTGTCAGATTATTATAGACCATCCCGTTTACGGATGCAAGCTGGTAGCCGATCGACTGTACCTTATCGAGAATACCTTTATTGGCCTTAAGGCCTTCCGCCAGTTCACGGCTGAAGAAACCTGAAAAATAGTCGAGGCTTTTTGCCGGCACGCAATAGAACAGGTAACCTGCCCTTGAGGGGATTCCATTTTCAAATTCCCTGTAAAGCAAATCGTTTGCCAGTGTCTTGTTAAGCATGTTGTCGTAGAGCAGGCGGGATATTGCAGCATAAGAATTTCCGGTAATCATGTAGTTATCGTAGAAGGCGAAGCAGGAGTCGTCGAATCCGGGTGCGAAACCGGGTTCCAGTTCCAGCAGGAGTCCGGGTTTTCCGGTAAGATATACCGGCACATTTGTCTGATCATCGGGCCTGAAATATGCTTTTTCCGACCTGCTTCCCGCTATTTCAAGGAAGATATTTTCGCACTGCACCCGGTTGTCAAGTTTGTAAATTACCAGGGTGTTCCTGTTTACCGGATTATTTCTGATGTCAATCCAGGCTTTGGTGATCTCGTCGCCCAGGAAGGGCCGGAGGCGGCGTGCCAGGGTTGCGGCCTGACCTTCTGTTGCTCCCCCGTCAGCTGATTTACCGTCACCGGGGGTCAGCACCATGGTTTCAAACATCGAAGTTGCAGAAGGAAGTATCCTGTAAGTCTGGAAGGTAACCGGTTCAACCAACCTGAAGCGGGAAAGCCGGTCAGAGTCATCGCTTCCCTCTATGTAACCGCTTATCGTAAGGCCGTCTTCCTTAATGAAGACATCTCCGCCGGCGCTGCCTCCCAGCTTTGAGATCCGGGCTGCAAGAGATGATTTTTCCTCAGGAAAGATCTTTTCAACTGTCTTCATGAGATTCCCCGGCACGATAAAGACTTTATCCTCATTTTTGCCCGAAGAGACAAGAATTTTCGAAAATCCGGGCGCATTTCTTATATCCTTTTCCGCTGCATCAGGCGAGAGCGCTCCTGTGACAAGCCGACGGGATGTTGTACATATGAGAAGTCCGGAGTTCAGGGTAACAAACATGGTGTCGGTCCGGCCGTCGATCCGGAAAGGCACCAGGGTCAGTCTTTTTCCTGCATTCTTTTCCTCGGTAATCTGGCTGATACCGGCTTCTCCAATGGCTTCCCTAAGGTGCCTGTAACTTGTCTCGGCAGGGATCACCTTTGAGAGAAAAGGAGTAAGCCGGCCGTCCTCACCGGAGTGAAAGGATATAATTGCCGTTCCTTCCTGAAGAAGCTTCCTGAAACCGGGTTTGTTTATCTGGTCGGCAATGTACTTAAGCCTTGAACTGAATCCGGCCAGTTCCTTTGCCTTTTCTGTTTCTGAGAAAAGACCCTTTCCTGTGGTTACCGAATTGATAAGATTCCGGAGATCGATTGTCTCAATTGCAATACCTGCATCCTGTCCGACTAGCTTCCATGGATCGGCAGCCATGGTCTTTCTGCTCTGATGCAGGAAATAAACGGCCAGTGCTACAGCTGCCAGAAGCAGGACAATTAAAGATATGGCAATCCGTCTCGACATATGAATTAATTTGGCACGCAATTTGAATTAACCTTAGTACACAGGCAATCTCAATATATCCTTGATCCTTCAAGGTCAGCCAGGTCAAAAGCCTGGCTTTTATTTTTTGTTTAAGAAAGACTTGTAGCCAATAAGTTCCCTGACTTCCCTGACAGTGCGTGCCGCACTTTCCCGGGCTTTTTCACCGCCTTCCCTGACCACTTTTGCAAGATACTCATTATCTGCAAGGATCTCGTTCAGTTTTTCCCGAATCGGAGCCAGAGCAATTATAATATCTTCAGCAAGTTGCTTCTTGAGGTCTCCGTAGCGTATTTCGCAGGAAGCATGCTTCTCGCGGAAATGATCAACTACCTGTTTTTCCGACACTACCTCCAGTATTGTGAACAGGTTCTTTACCGGTTCCGACATTGCCTGTCCCATTTCCGTGGGACCAGCATCGGTGACTGCGCTCATCACCTTTTTTCTTATTGCCTGCGGAGTATCTGACAGATAGATGCCGTTGCCTTCGCTTTTCCCCATTTTCCCGCTTCCGTCGAGTCCCGGTATCTTGATCAGCTCCATGCCGAAATTGTAGGCATCGGGTTCCGGGAAATATTCAACGCCGTAAATTGCATTGAACCGCCTGGCAAATCGCCTCGTCATCTCGAGATGCTGTTCCTGGTCCTTTCCCACCGGAACCTTTGTTGCCTTATGGATTATAATATCGGCAGCCATCAGAACGGGGTAAGTCAGCAGACCGGCGTTTATGTTATCGGGATGTTTTCTGATTTTCTCCTTGAATGATGCGGTACGTTCCAGTTCTCCGACATAGGCGTTCATATTGAGGAGGAGGTAGAGTTCCGAGACCTCGGGAACGTCGCTCTGGATAAACAGGGTGGCGGCTTCCGGGTCAATTCCGCATGCCAGGTATTCAGCCAGCACCTGCTTTATGTTTCCGTGAAGGTCGTCGGGTTTGGGATGAGTAGTCAGGGCATGATAGTCGGCTATGAAGAAGAAGCATCTGTTCTCCTTCTGCATTTTTATAAAGTTCCTTATCGCACCGTAATAATTCCCAAGGTGAAGTTTCCCTGTCGATCTGATCCCGCTCACTACTGTTTCCATCATCGCATCAATAAAATTCCCCGCAAAATTAATTCTTTTTCCGAAAATCGTACCTTTGCCTGTTCACAATACAGGAAGGCCATGGAATCAACGAGACAGAAAAAAGTATCCAGACTCCTTCAAAAGGAGGCGGCCGATCTCTTTTTAAGGAAGGGGAGTGAATTTGCACACGGCAAAATGATCTCGGTAACAAAGGTCAGGATTAGTCCCGATCTTTCATTTGCCCGGATCTATGTGAGCATTTTTCCTTCGGAAGGTCAGGATGGTATTCTGAAGGGAATCCAGGAACACTCGCCGAAGATCAGGTTCGAGATAGGCCAGAAAGTGGGGAAGCAACTCCGAATTGTTCCTGAAATAGCCTTTTTTATCGACGACAGCCTTGATTATATTGATCATATCGACCAGCTTCTGAAAACCTGAGGAAATGCAATACGATCCGGTAAAGAAAACTGTCGGAAGGATCTTTTCGGGTCCGCGGGCAATGAGAAAGTTGTTTTACTTTTCCCTCGACATGCTGCTTCTGAGGGCCTGGCATGTCAGAAAGGCTCTTAAGTCGCTTGCACGTCAGTATCCGGGTGAGGCAAACATACTCGATGCCGGTTCCGGTTTCGGCCAGTACACATGGCGGATGAGCAGGATGAACCGGCTCTGGAAGATAAAGGCCGTGGATATAGACCCCGAACACATCGAAAGCACAAGGGAATTCTTCAGGAGGACCGGACTGGCCGGGAGGGTGAATTGTGAGAAGCTCGACCTTACAGAACTGAAAGAAACTGAGATGTTCGATTTCATACTGTCGGTTGACGTGATGGAACATATTGAAAGAGATGAGCTTGTCTTCAGGAATTTCTTCAAGGCCCTAAAGCCGGGCGGCTCACTCCTGATATCAACCCCTTCCGACATGGGCGGATCGGATGTTCATGGTGAAGGCGAGACATCATTTATCGAAGAACATGTAAGGAACGGATACGGGATCGGTGATATTACAAGGAAGCTGGAGGCGGCAGGGTTCAGGAAAATCCGGACAGCCTACACCTACGGCAAGCCCGGATCCATATCGTGGCTGCTCTCGATGAAATACCCGATCAGGATGCTCAACACTTCAAAGCTGTTCATCCTTATTCTTCCGATATATTACATGTTAACCTTTCCGGTTGCCGTTGTTCTTAACTTTTTTGATCTC